>CAJASG010000700.1 GCA_903944555.1 uncultured beta proteobacterium | reverse complement strand
TTCAATGGCACCGGCGACCAGTTGCTGCTGGACGCCATGATGGAAGTGCAGGGCGCCGACATCGCGTTCTCCCCGGGCTTTCGCTGGGGCACCAGTTTGCTGCCGGGCCAGCCCATCACCCGCGAGTGGCTGATGGACATGACCGCAACCACCTACTCGTATTCCACCATCACCGAGATGACCGGCACCACCATCAAGACCATTCTTGAAGACGTGTGCGACAACCTCTTCAACCCCGACCCGTATTACCAGCAGGGCGGCGACATGGTGCGCGTGGGCGGCCTGCAATACAGTTGCAACCCAATGGCCTCCATGGGTCGGCGTATAGGCGACCTGCGTCTGCAAGGCAAGGCGATTGAAGCCGACAAAAAGTACAAGGTGGCAGGTTGGGCTCCAGTGGCTGAGGAAGCCCGCAGCGCCGGTAACAAGCAGATCTGGGAGGTGGTGGAGCAGTGGCTTAAGGCCACCAACGGCAAGGTGCCGCAGCGCAAGCTCAATACGCCCAAACTGGTGGATGTGTTGCCTAATCCGGGCTACGCAGCGTAGGGGCCTGGAGTCGGTTGTGTCGCGTTGTCCATGACCTCTCCAAATTTCCAGCCGCATGAGGCCAGGTATCGCGCCGCAACAGTGATCTGGGCGTTCACGGTTTGCACCGTCCGGCTGGAGTCAAGGAGTCCGGTAACGCGAAGAATGTGGTTGAAATTGGCACCTAAGGCCCGTGGGGTTTGCGCAGGCAGCTCCTAAAGTAATAGCAAGATGTCATCTATGTGGTTGACTGAGGAACACCGCTACCAAGGGTGCTAGCACCTTGGTGACGCTGGTCACGGTGGTTTGCCTCTAAGCTTGCGGGCACCTCAACTGATCAGTCCAAAATGAACCGAGTTCTTGCCCATACCGGCGCCAAATACCCCATTCTTCAGGCCCCCATGGGGTGGATCGCGCGTACCGCATTGGCCTCGGCCGTGTCCCGTGCCGGGGGCTTGGGCATCATCGAAACATCCTCCGGCGAGACGGCCAATTGCCAGGCGGAAATTACCAAAATGGCGGCGTTGGGGCTGCCGTTTGGCGTCAACCTGCCGATTCGCTTTCTCAGTGATGACGCCATGCTCCGCTTTGTCTGTGCCAGTGGGGTGAAGTTTGTGACCACCTCGGCGGGCAGTCCGGCCAAGTTCATCCGCCCCCTCAAAGACGCCGGCATCACGGTCTACCATGCCGTGCCGACGGTCGACACGGCGCTCAAGTGCGTGGATGCAGGTATCGATGGTCTGGTGGTGGAAGGCGCCGAAGGCGGCGGTTTCAAGAACCCCGAGGAGGTGTCGACGCTGGTGTTGCTGCAGGCGATTCGGGCCCGGGTCGATGTGCCAATGATCGCTGCGGGCGGCATTTGTGATGGCCGTGGCATGGCGGCAGCGTTTGCCTGCGGGGCAGAAGCGATCCAGATGGGAACCCGTTTTGTCAGTTGCACCGAAAGCCCGGTGCACGCCAATTACAAAAACGCGATTGTCTCGGCCAAGGAGACTGGCACCTGGGTTCTGAACACCAAGGCATCCCCCTGTATCCGTGCTTTGAAGTCCGAACGCACGCGCACGATCCATGAAGCGGGCTTGATGCCGCCCGACACCTTTCAGGGCCTGCAGTCGGTCTATTTCGGTGGCGATATGGAAGCGGCCCCGGCCTTGGCGGGGCAGACCGTCGGCCTGATCGACGAAGTCAAGTCGGCACAAGACATCATCGAGCAAACCGTCGCCGAATTCTTTGCCATCACGCAGCGGCTTGGTGCGCTGGCCAGTGCCCGCGCATTCGGCTAATTCAACAGCTACCAAGGAGTCATGACATGAACGAACTTTTCTCACTCAAAGGCCGAACCGCTCTTATTACCGGTGGCTCCCGTGGCATTGGCCGCATGATCGCCGAGGGCTTTTTGGCGCAAGGCGCCACGGTCTATATCAGCGCACGCAAGGCGGCAGCCTGCGATCAGACCGCCGCTGAGCTGTCAAAACTGGGACCTTGCTTTTCACTGCCGGCAGATGTGTCGACGCTTGAGGGCGCCCGGGCGCTGGTGGAGGCCTACTCGGCCCGTGAAAATCAGTTGGATATTCTGGTCAACAACGCCGGAGCTGCTTGGGGCGCGCCGTTTGACGAGTTCCCCGAAAGTGGTTGGGACAAGGTCGTAGACCTGAATATGAAGACCCCGTTTTTTCTGACCCAGGCATTGCACGTGCTCCTGCGTAAGGCAGGGCAAGCCAGGGTTGCAAAAGTGATCAACATCGCGTCCATCGATGGCGTGTCGGTCAACCCATTGGAGACCTATTCCTACGCTGCCAGCAAAGCGGGCCTGATCCATCTGACGCGGCGCATGGCATTGCAACTGGTCAAGGACAACATTGTGGTGACGGCCATCGCGCCGGGCGCGTTTCCGTCGGACATGAACAAGGATGCGCGGGACCATGAGGTGGAAGTGTCTGCGCGCATCCCGTCCGGGCGCATCGGCACGATCGAGGATATGGCGGGGGCCGCCATTTTCCTGGCCTCGCGCGCCGGTGACTATGTGGTGGGCTCGACCCTGGTGGTCGACGGCGGCGTTACGCATGCCCGTGGCTGATTTTCCGGGCGAACGCTAAGGCCAATTTAGAACATAAAAAAACCACCTTGCGGTGGCTTTTTGCTAGGTGCGTGATGCGCTTACTTCTTGGCGGCTGCCGCAGTGCTGCCAAAGTAGTCGGATACGGCCTTCCATTTGCCGTCCTGGATCTGTGACAAACGCGATGCGTCGCTGCCCAGGCGTTTGGTGGCCGAGAAGGTGGACTGCGCGCTGCCGAAAATATCGGGCGGAATGGTCATGGTGTCCATCACTTTGATGAAGCTCTCGGTGCTCAGGTTTTTACCGGCCTTGGTGGCGGCGTTGGCAAAGGTGTTGATGATGGTGTAGCCATAAACCGAGAACACCGTTGGGTCATCGGTGAACTTGGTTTTGTACTTGTTGGCCCAGAAACGGATGGGCTGGGACTGCTCATCCGTGTAGGGGTTTTGCACGGTCATGGTGGCGTACAGACCGTCCATCGCCTTGCCGCCAATTTTGTGGATCAGGTCCGTATAGGCTGCGCTGGAGCCGATAAAAACCGGGTTGTAGCCCAGCTTGCGCGCGGTGCCGATGGTGCCGATGGTTTCTCGGATGATGGTGCCCAAAACCACCATGTCGCAGCCACTGGCCTGCATTTTGGTGACCTGGGACGAGAAGTCGGTAGCGCCGCGTTTGTACGAAGTTTTCTCGGCAAACTCCATGTTCAGCGTCTTCAGACCCGCCTCACCGCCGCGCAGAACTTCCAGGCCGAAATCGTCATCCTGGTAAATGGTGCAGACCTTCTTGGCGCCTTTTTCCTTCACCAGTTTGGGCACCGCGTTGCGCATCTGGTCATAGTAGGTCGCGGCAAATGAGTACTTGAGCTTGTGGAAGGGCTCATACATTTCACGCGCAGCGGTGATGGGGAAGAAGTTAATGACGTTCTTCTCGAACTGGACCGGCATGGCCGCCATGTTCTGCGCGGTCCCGATGTGGCCCACCATCATGAAAATCTTGTCCTGGTTGACCAGCTTTTGTGCAGCCAATACCGCTTTCTTGGGGTCATAGCCTGAGTCTTCGACGATCAGTTTGATCTTGCGGCCGTTGACGCCACCTTGCTCATTGATCTCATCGACCGCCAACATCATGCCCAGTCGGGCTTGCTTGCCAAATCCGGCCAGCGGACCCGACAAGTCCTGAATGGATCCGAGCGCTATTTCGTCTTTGGAAACCCCTTGCTGGGCACTGGCCGCGGTGGCGACAAGGGCCAGGGTGGCGAGGGTAAGAGAGTATTTCAGTTTCATGGGCATGTCTCCTTTAAAAAAACGATGAATGAGGGCGTCTGGGCTTATTGTGTTTTGTATCCACTCACCACCTTCCAACGCCCATCCTGGATTTGGGACATGCGCGATGCATTGCTCCCCAGGCGCTTGGAGGGTGTGAATTTCAGTGGTGGGCTACCGAAGACATCGCCGGGAATCCGGATGGTCTCCATGGATCGGATGAATTTTGTGGTGGTCGGGCGTGGGCCTGAGTCGCGCATGGCCATGGTAAACACATTGATCGCGTTGTAGCCAAACACTGACATGGCGGAAGGGTCTTCGTTGAATTGGGTTTTGTACTTGGTGGCCCAAAAGCGCACGGGTTGTGATGGATCATCGGCGTAGGGAATTTGTGCGGTCATAGTGGCATACATGCCCTCGACCACTTTGCCGCCTAATTTGTGAATCAACTCGGAATACGAGGCGCTGGAGCCTAAGAACACAGGGGTGTACCCGCTCTTGCGCGCTTCGCCAATGACGCCTACGGTTTCACGGATGATGGTGCCCAGCACCACCAGTTCGCAACCCGCCGCCTTCAGCCGCGCGACCTGGGATGAAAAGTCCGTCGCACCGCGTTTGAATGTAGCGGTCTCGGCAAGGGTCATGTTCCATATCTTCAGCCCGTCCTGGGCGCCGCGCAGCACTTCCATGCCAAATTCATCGTCCTGGTATAGGGCGCAGGTCTTGGTGACGTTTTTCTGTTTAACCAACTGTGGCAGACCGTCCAGCATTTGCTCGTAGTAGGTCGGGTTGATCGAGAACTTGAGCCGGTGAAAGGGCTCGTACATTTCACGTGCGGCCGTCAACGGGAAGAAATTGATGATTTCCCTCTCGAAGAGAATCGGCATGGCTGCGAGATTCTGAGCGGTCCCGATGTGGCCCACCATCATGAAAATCTTGTCCTGGCTGACCAGTTTCTGCGTGGCAAGCACCGCTTTCTTGGGGTCGTACCCGGAGTCCTCCACGATCAGTTTGATTTTTCGGCCGTTGATCCCACCCATTTCATTGACCTCGCCAATGGCCATGAGCATGCCGTTTCTGGCCTGTTTTCCGTAGCCCGCCAAGGGCCCAGACAAATCCTGAATGGTGCCCAGCACGATTTCATTGGGGCTGATGCCTTGCTGCAACTGCGCGCTCACCAGGGTGCTGATGGCGGAGAGGCAGATGACTGCCAGTAAACGGGAGATTCTCATGGTTCCTTAATGATCGAGGCTGCTTAAAAACTATCGGTACATGGCTTCGATTTGAGCCGCATATTTTTGCTCCACCAACTTGCGTTTGAGCTTCATGGTGGGGGTGAGTTCCTCGTCTTCTGCGGTCAACTGGTTTTCGAGCAGGAAGAACTTTTTGATTTGCTCGACCCGTGCAAATTTCTGGTTAACCCGCTCCAACTCGGCCTGGATCAATGCCTGGACTTCGGCTGCTCGGGTCAAGCTTGCATAGTTGCTGAAGGGTACATCCTGATCTTGCGCAAATTTCTCGACGTTCTCCTGGTCAATCATGATGATGACGGTCAGGTAGGGGCGCTTGTCACCAATGACCACCGCATCGGTGATGTAGGGCGAGAACTTCAGGTCGTTTTCCAACTCACTGGGGGTGACGTTTTTGCCACCTGCAGTGATGATGATGTCTTTCATGCGGTCGGTGATGCGGTAGAACCCGTCGGAGTCCACCACGCCCACGTCGCCAGTGTGCAGCCAGCCATCCGCATCCAGCGCCTCAGCGGTTTTCTCCGGCAGGTTGAGGTATCCGGCAAACACATTTTTGCCACGCACCAGAATTTCCCCGGTCGCTGGGTCCAGCCGCACTTCATTGAAACTGGCGGCAGGGCCGATGGAGCCGGGCTTCATCTTGTCGGCAGGTACGCCGGTGGAGGCGCCGCAGGTTTCGGTCATGCCCCAGACCTCCAGCATCGGCACGCCCAAGGCCAAGTACCAGCGGACCAGGTCGGGGGAAATGGGCGCAGCCCCCGTCACCAGAAAGCGGGCCCGGTGGATGCCAATGAGTTTGCGCACGTTGTTCAATGCCAGCCACTGTGCCACCGTGAACTTGATCTTCAGCCAGCTGCCCACGGATTGTCCCGCCAACACCCGGTCGGCAATGGCAGTGCCCACGCCGATGCCCCAGGCATAGGCAGCTTGCTGAATGAAGCCGGCTTCTTTCAGGGAGATCATGACACCCGAGTAGAACTTTTCCCACACGCGCGGTACGGCGGTGAATACCGTGGGGGCGATTTCGCGCACGTTCTCGGGGATGGTCTC
>CAJASG010000699.1 GCA_903944555.1 uncultured beta proteobacterium | reverse complement strand
TTGGACATTTACCACACGGGTACGCTGGTGCTGAAAACTGAAGCAGATTTCTACGACATGGCGTGCGCCTACCTGGCGCGGGCGCAGGCCGACAACGTGCTGCATGCCGAGCTGTTTTTTGACACGCAGACGCATACTGGCCATGGAATTGACACTGCGACTGTTATCAATGGTTTGCACCGGGCTTGTGCCGATGCACCGCAAAAGTTTGGCATGACCGCCTCGCTCATCCTGTGCTTCTTGCGCCACCTGAGCGAGCAAGAGGCGTTTGAATGCCTGGAGCAGGCCATGCCCCTGCGCGACAAGCTGGTGGGCATTGGCTTGGCCTCCAGTGAAAAAGGCCACCCCCCAGAGAAGTTTGCCAAGGTGTTTGCCCGTGCCAAGCAACTGGGCTTTCGCCTGGTGGCCCATGCCGGCGAAGAGGGGCCACCGGCCTATATCTGGACGGCACTGGATGTGCTCAAGGTCGAGCGCATTGACCATGGCGTGCAAGCCATCAATGATGCCGCGCTGATGCAGCGCCTGGACCATGACCGCATCCCGCTGACGGTGTGTCCCCTGTCGAATCTGAAGCTGCGGGTCTACCCCAGCTTGGCGCAGCACAGCCTGCTGCGCATGCTGGACGCCGGTATCGTGGCCACCGTCAACTCGGACGACCCGGCCTACTTTGGGGGTTATATCAACGAGAACTTCACCCAGACCTTTGCCGCCCTGGGTATGAACGCCACCCACGCCTACCAGTTGGCCCGCAACAGCTTTGATGCCAGTTTCATTGAAGCCTCCGAGCGTGCGCAACACGTCGCACGGCTGGACGCGGTGTTTGAGACGTTTCAATGATGCGCGCCTACCGCGCCTCCCTGCTCTGGTTTGCGCCGCACAGCGGGGGGCCGGGCCGGGCCTTGTTTGAAGAAGACGGCCTGCTGGTGGTCGGGCCTGACGCCAACGGTGTGCAGGTGGTGCAGGCCATTGGGCCATGGCGCGAGGTGTCGGCCAGCTACCCCACGGTGGCAGTCACGCATTTTCCGGGGCGCATCATCGCACCGGGTTTTGTGGATTTGCATGTGCACTTTCCACAGACCAATGTGATCGGCTCGCCTGCAGAGGGGTTGTTGCCGTGGCTGGAAAACTATACGTTCCCAGAGGAAAAACGCTTTGAAGACCCCGAATACAGTGCGCAAGCAGCTACGTTTTTCGTAGCAGAGTTGCTGCGCAATGGCGTCACCAGTGCGTTGGCATTCGCCACCTCCCACCCGCAGTCCGTGCATGCGCTGTTCGCCGAGGCGCAAAGCCAGCGCATGCGCATGATCACCGGCCTGTGCCTGATGGACCGCCACGCGCCTGCCGATTTGCTGAACCGCGCTACTGCCAACAGCACGGTGGACGCGACCGAGCAAAGCCTGTTGGATTCTGAGGCGCTGATCGCGCAGTGGCACGGCAAAGACCGCCTGGGCTACGCCATCACGCCGCGCTTTGCGCCCACCAGCACCGACGCCCAGTTGCGCGGTGCGGGCGAGTTGGCGGCCAAGTACCCCGATGTGTGGATTCAGTCGCATGTGGCGGAGAACAAGGATGAGATCGCCTGGGCCCGTGCGCTGTTCCCGGCATCACGCAGCTACCTGGCCACCTACGCAGACTTTGGGTTGATGCGAAAGCGCGCCATCTACGCCCATTGCATCCACTTTGATGACGATGACCGCGCCCTTATGCGCGACACCGGCGCAGCGGCGGCCGTCAGCCCGACAAGCAACCTGTTTTTGGGCAGCGGCTTTTTTGACTACGCCGGTGCCGACCGTGTCGGCTTTCAATACGGTTTGGCCAGCGACGTTGGCGGCGGCACCAGTTTCAGCCCGTTTCACACCATGTTGGGGGCCTATTACGTGGGGCGCGAAGGGCACGCGACCCAGGGCCTTTCGCTCTCGCCACAGCACCTGTGGTGGCAACACACTGCGGGCGCCGCCCGCGCTTTAGGGCTGGATGGCGAGCAGGGCCAAGCCGCCGTGGGCAATCTGCTGCCCGGGTGTGAGGCGGATTTTGTGGTGCTCAACCCGAAGGCCACGCCGCTGTTGGCCCGCAAGACAGCCCTGGCCAACAGTTTGGACGAGCTGCTGTTCTCGATGATCGTGCTGGGGGATGACCGTTTAATCGAAAAGACCGTCATTTCTCAAGCTATTTAGGTCTCTAGCCCTCGTAGATATTGCGCAAGCAGCTATTAAAAGCATAGCGGTACAATCAACTCAACTTAGGAGTTATCCCCCCATGAGCATCAAAAGCGACAAATGGATTCGCCATATGGCTGAGACCACCGGCATGATCGAGCCCTTCGAACCCGGCCAGATCCGCGAAAAAGAAGGCAGCAAAATCATCTCGTACGGCACCAGATCG
>CAJASG010000698.1 GCA_903944555.1 uncultured beta proteobacterium | reverse complement strand
CTGCGATTGCGCCGGCTAACTGGCTGTCACCTGCCGCCCGCGCCCCACCTTTCCAGACTTGATCTGCACGTCGCCTGTTCGCGCAGGCATTTGGATTCGATCCTGGTCACGAACCGGCTATCGATCAAGGCTTATCAAGGCAAATGGAAAAGACATGAATCACGATTATTCGATTGAACAAACGCGTTTGCTGGCGCAACGGGAAGCAATCACTCTGACCGAGAGTCATGCGGTGTGGCGTCTGGAATCTGGCGCGGTGCGCATTGACAGCACGGTAAATGGAGACACCGAGACGCTGGTGCGACTGGCCATGCCAGGGGACGTCCTGGGTATTGAAGGCATGCTCGGCGTCAAAGACAGCTTTACGGTCCGCGCGATTACGCCATCGCGCCTGGTCCGGCTGGACATGACGGGGGATGCGATGACTCACGTGCTCAAACATGCCGTGGTTACCGGATACCAGCGCAGCCGCGACATGGTGACGCTACGGACGGGCTCTGCTGAGGAGCGTGTAAAGAGTTTGCTGTTTATGCTGGTATCGCCCGAACGAGGCTTCGGGCACCTCAGCCCTACCTGCGCCCTGCCGACACTGGGTGACATTGCCGCCATCGTGCACGCCGCTCCCGAGACGGTCTGCCGTGTTTTGGCGGCGTTGAGGCAAGCCAGCTTCTTGCAGGATTGCAGTCCGGTCACTGCCAAGCACCGCAAGCTGGAACTGAGAACGCACCGCTTGCTCGGCCGGGGTGCAGCCAAGACTAACCCGGTCCGCCTGACCGTTTAAGCACACCGCGCCTGTTCATTTTCTATCGCCTGGCCCTCGGTTTGGGTGTAAATTGGCCTTTTTTGGAGAAGAGGCATGAAACGACGTGAAGCAATAGTTGGCACGGGTGCATTCTTGATGGCCGCTATTGGCACCGCAGCCATGGCGCAGGGTAAGGATGCGGCACATGACCACTCAAACATGCATGGTTCGGCCAATGGAGCGCTGATAGCCGCGGCTGCGGAATGTGTTGTCAAAGGCCAGGAATGTCTTGCGCATTGTCTGGTTCTGTTGGCAGACGGTGACAAGGCTATGGGCAGTTGCGCCAAAGGTGTGAACCAGATGCTGGCCGCATGTGGTGCATTGCAGAACCTGGCTGCCCAGCAGTCGACCCTGACGCCAGCCATGGCTAAGGTCGCACTGGAAGCATGTCAGCTGTGTGAGAAAGAATGTCGCAAACACGAGAAAGAGCACGCAGAGTGCAAAGCGTGCATGGAGTCGTGCCTGAATTGCATCAAGCAGTGCAAGGCCCTTGCGGCCTGAACCCATCCAGCGTGCGCTGGTTTGTGTGGTCACGGGTGTGCATTTGGGTAGTGACGCGCAACATTTGTGCCTTGCATTGGAGTAAGCTGTTGTCTGTTCAGACCAGACAACCTCCCATGGAGTGCATATGAGCGACACAGACACCACCGGTTTTGGCAAATTTGTACCGGGCTTTGACTTTTTGCAGGGCCTGGCCAAAGGCGCAACAAACAACATTCCACAGATGCCCAATCTGGGCAATTGGGTCGCGCCCACGCTCAACGTGGACGAACTCGAAAAGCGCATCGAAGAACTCAAGGCCGTGCACTTCTGGCTGGAGCAAAACTCCCGCGCACTGGGCGCCACCATTCAGGCGCTGGAGGTGCAAAAAATGACGCTGTCCACGCTCAAGGGCATGAACTTCAACATTGGCGATGTGGCCAATGCCTTGAAGCTAAGGGCTGCCGAGTCCGTGCACACCGGCGTGCAGCGGGTTACCGAGCGCGCTGCGTCTACCGCCAAAACGATATCGGATGTGGCCACTGGAACCTCGGGCGCGGGGGCCAAGGTTGGCAAGGCGGCAGCCGGCGTGGGGGCCATGGTGGACCCACTGCAATTGTGGGGTTCGCTGACGCAACAGTTCCAGCAGATAGCTGCCGGCGCGTTCAAGGAAGCCACCACCAAGACCGCCATGGATGTCACCAAGAATATGGCCTCCGGCATGGCCAAAGAGGCGGTCAAGTCGGCCAAAACG
>CAJASG010000697.1 GCA_903944555.1 uncultured beta proteobacterium | reverse complement strand
GCCATCAAGCTCCCCGGCAAGTCCAGCGATGGCGTGCCTTTGTGGTTGCCCATTGATGCCAAGTTCCCCAATGAGGACTATGAGCGGCTGCTGGACGCGCAGGAACGCGCCGACGCGGTGGCAGCCGAGGCGGCGGCCAAGGGGCTGGAGATGCGCATTCGGCTGGAGGCCAAGTCAATCAGTGAAAAATACGTGGAGCCGCCTTACACCACGGACTTTGCTATTTTGTTTTTGCCCACCGAAGGTCTGTATGCCGAGGTGCTGCGCAGGCCCGGCTTGATGGAAGCCCTGCAGCGCGAGCACCGCATTACGCTGGCTGGCCCCACGACCCTGTTGGCCATGCTCAGCTCCCTTCAAATGGGGTTCCGAACACTGGCGCTGGAGAAGCGCTCCAGCGAGGTGTGGCAGGTGCTGGGTGCGGTGAAAACCGAGTTTGGCAAGTTCGGCGATGTGCTGGCTAAGGTCAAGTCACAGACTGAGACCGTGCTCAAGACCCTGGACAGTGCCGAGACCCGCAGCCGCGCCATGGGCCGGGCACTGAAAAAGGTGGAAGCCTTGCCCGATGGTCAGGTGCAGGCCCTGATTCCCATGGACAAGGACTTTGACAGCGAGCCTGACGCTGTTTAAAGCGTGTTCAGAGGCTGTAAAAAGCGCGAATCGCTTCCCAGGCGTCTTCGGGCGTATCCACGTAGGTGATGAGTTTCAGGTCGTCGGGCGAAATGGCGCCTTCTTCGATCAACACCTCAAAGTTGAATAGGCGCTTCCAGTAGTCTGAGCCAAACAACACGATGGGCACCGGCTTGGACTTGCCGGTCTGCACCAGCGTGATCACTTCAAACAGTTCGTCCAGCGTGCCAAAGCCACCAGGGAAGGCCACCAGCGCTTTGGCCCGCATCATGAAATGCATTTTGCGCAGGGCAAAGTAGTGGAACTTGAAGCTCAGCGTGGGGGTGATGAAGCGGTTGCCACTTTGCTCGTGGGGCAGGGCGATGTTCAGGCCCACGTTGGGCGCGCCCATTTCATGCGCACCGCGGTTGGCCGCTTCCATGATGCCAGGGCCGCCGCCGGTGCAAATGAACAGACGCTCTTCAAGTCGCCGATGGGAACTGAAGTCTGCCACGAGCCGGGCAAACAGACGGGCCTGATCGTAGTAATGGGCGTTGCGTATGTGGCGCTGGGCCAGGTTCAACGCCACTTCGTCGCCACTGGTCCGTGCTTTGTTCAAGGCCGCTTGTGCTGTTTCGGGGTCGGGGAAGCGGGCACTGCCAAAAACGACCACCGTGTTTTCAATACCTTGCTCGGTCTGGTCCAGGTCGGGTTTGAGCATTTCCAGCTGAAAGCGGATCCCCCGCGTTTCGCGTCGGAGCAAAAATTCCGGGTCGGCAAAAGCCAATCGATAGGCATCGGCCTCCAGCGTATGGCCCTGGCTGGAGTGGTTCTGTAATTCTGCCCAGGCATCTGCGAGGCGGCGTTCGGTTACTTGCTGGGGATTTTTTTTCATGACCGCCATTGTGTGCGAAAAAGGACGGTGCAGCCCAGCCCCGTGGTATTGGTTTTACGCCGTCAAGGCTTAGGGCGGGCGCCCCCTTTACCCTCGCGCATCAGCATGCCAATCATGGCCAAAAACAACAGCGCCATTACGCCAACGGCCACCACGCGATAGCCCTCCCAAAACATCACGGTAATAAAGCCGCAAAGCAGGACCAAGCCAACATCCAGCGCAAGCGTGGCTAACGCGCCTTGCCGAACAGGGTTGTTCATCTGCGACGCAGGTTCAACGTCGGCTGATCAGCAGGCCCATGACCAGCCCAATGCCAGCCGCAATGCCCATCGACTTCCACGGGTTCTCGTGGACCAACTCGTCGGTGGCATGCCCCGCTGCTTTGACCTTGGCCACCGCGGCGTGCTGCAATTGCAGCAGTTCGGTCTTGGCCTGCTCCATCTTGGCTTGCACCCGGCTGCGCACATCGGCGGCACTTTCGCTGGCCTGATCGGACGTCATGCGCAGCAACTCCTCAGCATCCGCGATGACCAAACGCAAGTCACTCATCAGTTTGCCTTTTTGAACTTCGGTCATCTCATTCATGGGAATCCTCTGGGTGGGTGAAAATTAACGTAAATGCTAGTACCCAGCCTGCGTCCTGTGTTGACCAATCGCAAGGGCGATGGTGGCCGCCATGCTGATGGCATTGCTGGGGTGTGCAATGCAGTCAGTGCTCCAGACTTCACCCACCCCCGCGTCCTTCATCACCTGGAGGGCGTCACCGGCGAACAGTGCGTGCGTGACTGCCACATCAACCGAGACCGCGCCTGCCGCCAGCAACAGGCGCGCCGCCTGCGCGACGGTGTGGCCGGTGCTGGCTATGTCGTCCAGCAACACCACTTGACGGCCTGCCACCGCGGCCTCCGGCAATGCGACCTGCACGGCCCGATCACCGTTGCGGACCTTGCGGCACACCGCGTAGTCAAAGCCGTGTCGGGATGCTGCCAAGGCAATCCACTGCGCTGATTCTTCGTCAGGCCCGACCAGCAGGGGGTTCGTGCGATGGGTGGCAATCAGATCGGCCAACAAGGGGGCACCACTGAGCACGATGGCGTTTTCCGCCGCAATGGGAATGGCTTCTTGCAGTGTGGCGACCCGGTGCAGGTGCGGGTCGACGGTGATGACCGTATCGAACAGATCCGCCAAAAACCGGCCAATGATGCGCTGGCTGATGGCCTCGCCCGGCGCAAAGGCAATGTCCTGGCGCATATAGGACAGGTAAGGCGCTACCAGGGTGAGGTGGGCGGCGCCCAAGGCGCGGGCCGTTTGGGCTGCCAGCAGCAGCTCGATCAGTTTTTCATTCGGGTTGTTGAGTGTGCGCAGGATGACGGCGTTCTTCCCCAAGGCATCGAAAGGCAGGCGCAGTTTGATTTCGCCGTCGGGAAAACGGTGGCGCTCAATGCATGCCAACTGCAGATCGCCCGCAAGCGCGATACGTTGCGCGCTCATCTGCTCATCTTCAAAGTACAGCAACATCATCAAAACTCCACAAACACATGGGGCACATCACCGGCCTGGCCCAGGGTGTAGCCGTTAGATTTTGCGCAGGCTTGCCGCGCAAATTCAAGGTCACTCTGAAAGCTGGCGTGCACCCGGTACACCACGTCACCCATCGCGACCACGTCGCCAAGCTTGCGAAACAGGTCAACCCCCGCACCCACCACCTTGGGCGCACCGGCCAAGCGGGCAATGCGTGCGACCTGCAGGTTGTCGATGCCGGTCACCACGCCCGATTCAGTGGCCAGCACTTCAAACGTCAGGCTGCCGAGTTCGGGGGCGTTGTGGTCAAACGGTTTTCGGCCTTGTGCGGCAATGATGGCGTTCATTTTGGCCAACGCACGGCCCGAGTCCAGGATGTCGCGCGCAATGGCAAAACCGTCGCCACCCCGTACGTCCGGGTGGCATTCAATCAGGCGGCCCGCCAGGCGCAAGGACTTTTGCCGCAAGTCGTTGGGCGCTCTGGGGTCGTTCTCCAAAACCCGCATGACGTCACGCGCTTCCAGCACCGGGCCAATGCCGTTGCCAATGGGTTGGCGGCCATCGGTGATGACCACATCCAGTGACAGGTGGATACGACTCGCCACGTATTCAAACAGCCGGCGCAGGCGCTGTGCCTCGGGCATGGAGCGCACTTTGGCGGTGGGGCCAATGGGAATGTCCAGCACCAGGTGGGTGGACCCGGCGGCAATTTTTTTGGAGAGGATGGACGCCACCATTTGCCCCGGCGAATCGATGGCCAGCGGGCGCTCGACCGAGATCAGCACATCGTCTGCGGGTGATAAATTCGCGGTACCACCCCAGGCCAGGCAGGCGTGGTGGTCACGCACGATGTCTTGCAACTGCTCAAAAGGCAGCTCTACATTGGCCAACACTTCCATGGTGTCCGCTGTGCCTGCGGGCGATGTAATGGCGCGTGACGAGGTTTTGGGGCAGAGCATGCCGTGCGCCGCCAAAATGGGCACGACCAGCATGGAGGTCCGGTTGCCCGGGATACCGCCAATGCAGTGTTTGTCCACCACCAGTGGGTCGTGCCAGTTAAGCCGACGGCCGCTGGACACCATCGCCTCGGTTAAAAAATACACCTCTTCGCGGTCTAGCTCATCCCGGTTGGTGGCCACTACAAAGGCGGTCAACTCGATCTTGGAGTAGCGCAGGTCTGCAATGTCACGGATGATGCTTTGGAAGTCCTCCCGGCCCAGCCGTTCCCCCGCCAGCTTGCGGTGCAGCGCACCAATCGATTCCGCCGGTTCGGCTTGCGACACTGACGCCGTATGGCCATCCAAAATATCGAGCTGCAAAAAGGCATCTTCGGACAAGCCGAGTTCATGGCAGCCTACGATGGACGGGTCGTCCACCACATTCAAGGTGGCCAGAATGCGCCGCCCGTTGGCGCGCACCTCCACCTTGGACAGGGCCTGAAACCCCTCGGCCCGGTACGCAGCGCAATCGCGGTGCAGGTAGGCGACGTTTTCTCGGTAGGTGTCGATGGCAACCCGGCGCAGCGCCAAGTTGGATGCAGTTACGTCTTTTGTCGGTAGCGTAGCGGGCGCCAATGAGTCGTTTGGGGCATGGTTCATGGCAATAGCCTACACGGATTTGTGTACTCCCGACAGGGGGTTGATCCATGGTGCAAGGCATATGGCTTCCTATTGAGGAAGCGCAATGTTTCTTGATGGCTCTGCGGTCACATTGCCGATGGACCGTCCAATCCGATGAGGCTCAGCCTGTGCCTGCCGCACCTCCCAATACTACGCAGCTCCATTCCGCCAGCATCACCCTTGATGAGCAGGGACGCGCAGCTATTTTTACAGCCCAAGGACTGTGCAAGACCTACGTCATGGGGGAGGTTCAGGTGCACGCCCTGCGGGATGTGGATTTGTCGATCTTTCGGGGGGAGTTCATCGTGCTTCTCGGGCCGTCGGGCAGCGGCAAATCCACCTTGCTCAATATTTTGGGGGGGCTGGATCGGCCGAGCAGCGGTATCGCCCACTTTGCAGAGCACGACCTCACCGCCGCGACCGAGACGCAACTCACGCAGTACCGGCGCGAGCATGTGGGTTTTGTGTTTCAGTTCTACAACCTGATACCCAGCCTGACGGTGCGCGAAAACGTGGAGTTGGTGACCGACATCGCGGATCACCCGATGCCCGCCATTGACGCTTTGGGGCTGGTCGGTTTGGCGGATCGGTTGGACCACTTTCCGCCCCAACTGTCGGGAGGTGAGCAGCAGCGGGTGGCAATTGCGCGGGCCATCGTCAAACGCCCCGAAGTGCTGCTGTGTGACGAGCCCACGGGTGCGCTGGACTACGTGACCGGCAAGCTGGTGCTGGAGGTGATAGAGCGCATCAACCGCGAACTGGGCACCACCGCCATTGTTATCACCCACAACGCGGCCATTGCCAGCATGGCCGACCGGGTGCTTTATCTGGGCGGTGGGCGCATCCAGCGGGTGGAAAACAACACCCACAAGCTCAAACCCTCCGAGTTGTCCTGGTGATGAAGGTACTGCAGTGAAAGCGCTCGACCGCAAGCTGCTCCGGGATTTACGCCTGATGTGGAGTCAGGCGCTGACCATCGCGCTGGTGGTGGCCAGCGGTGTGGCCGGGTTTATTACCAGTTTCAGTGCCTACGATGCGCTGTCGTGGTCGCGTGATTTGTACTACGCAGACGCGCGCTTTGCCGATGTGTTTGCCACCCTGAAGCGCGCGCCGCTGTCACTGGAGCGCCAGTTGCAGGCCATTCCCGGCGCCGCCCATGTGGAAACCTCGCTGGCGCAGGTGGTGCCGATCAATATCCCGAATGTGGCCGACCCCATTGTGGGCAGTCTGATTGGGCTGGACGCCCGCGCGCCGCAGCGGCTCAACAAGGTCCATTTGCGCAGCGGACGCATGATTGAGACCCACACGGCGGGCGCCATCGAGGCCTTGGTGTCCGAAGGGTTTGCGGTCGCACGCCAGCTGAAACCCGGGGACCGGATCCATGCGCTGGTCAACGGCAAGCGGGAAGAACTTTTGATGGTTGGCATTGCGTTGTCGCCGGAATACATCTTCGCGGGCATGGGTGGCTCACCCGACCAACGCGGGTTTGGCGTGTTCTGGATTGATCGGCGCGCACTGGGCGCGGCCTACAACATGGAAGGCGCGTTCAACCAGGTGGCGGTGCGCCTGAGCCCCGGTGCCACCGAGGGACCGGTCATCGATCATCTGAATCGCTTGCTGGAGCCCTATGGTGGGACCCGTGCCCATGGCCGCGACCTCCAGATGTCGCACATGATTCTCAACTCCGAAATCAAGGAGCAACGTGTGCTGGGCACCGTGTTGCCCAGCATCTTTCTGGCCGTGGCGGGCTTTTTGCTCAATGTGGTGCTGAGTCGCCAGATCGCCACCCAGCGCGAGCAGGTTGCCGCGTTGAAGGCCTTGGGCTATGACAACCTCAGTATTGGTCTGCATTACCTGAAACTGGTCATGGTGATTGTGGTGGTTGGCGTGGCGCTGGGCTTGGGTCTGGGTGCGCTGATGGGGCAATGGTTTGTTGGTATCTATGCCGATGTGTTCCGGTTTCCGGAGTTGCGCTATCGGGTGGCGCCGGTATTGATTATTTCGGCCGTGGGTGTCACCGTTTTCGCCGCCGTGTTGGCCACGCTCAACGCCATTCGCGCCACCGTGCGCCTGGCACCGGCAGAGGCCATGCGGCCCCCGTCGCCCGGCGTGTACAAGCCGATGTTGATTGAACGCTGGGGCTTGCAGCACTGGTTCTCGCCCGCGGCGCGCATGGTTTTGCGAACCATGGAGCGTCGCCCCTTGCGCACCGGACTGACCATTTTCGGAATTGCGGTGGCCATGGCGATTGTGATTACCGGTGCGTTCTGGCGCGACACGATCGTGGTGCTGATGAATACCCAGTTCAAAGAGGTGTTGCGGGGTGATGTTTCCATCGCCCTGATGGAAGCCACTCCGGCGCGCATTCAGCATGAGCTTGCAAAGCTACCGCATGTCACGGCGGTGGAGGGCGCGCGCTCCGCCTCGGTACGTTTGGTCCATGCCAACCACTTCTGGCGCGGTGCGGTGCAGGGGAAGACCGAGCAGCCGGAACTACACCGCATTGTTGGCCTGGGGCACCAAGTGCTGACGCCCCCGCTGGCAGGCCTGCTGCTGACAGACCGCTTGGCGGAACGGCTCCAGGTCAAGCCGGGTGACACCCTTCAAATGGAATTTCTGGACGGCCGCCGTGAGGTGCACCCAATGGCGGTCAGCGGCATCGTCACCGAGATGATGGGTATGAACGCCTACATAGAGCGGCGTGCCCTGAATGCGATTTTGCGTGAGGGTGATTTGGTCAATCAGATGACCCTTGCCGTGGAGCGCGGGCACGAGGCCGAGTTGCTGAACACGCTTAAAGAGCTGCCACGCGTTGCGGTGGCAGTGAGCAAATCGGTCATGCGCAAAAACATTGACGAAGTGACTGCCCGCAACGTGCTGGTGTTCAGCGGGATTTTGACAGTGTTTGCCACCATTATTGCGATTGGTGTGGTCTACAACAATGCCCGCATCGCGCTGGCGGAGCGGGCGTGGGAACTGGCCAGTCTGCGGGTGCTGGGCTTTACCCGCGGTGAGGTGTCGGCCTTCCTGTTGGGTGAACTGGCCATTGAAATTGCCGTGGCAACGCCCTTGGGAATGCTGCTGGGCTACCTGTTGGCATCCACCATCGTTCGCCTGATCAAAACGGATGAGTTTTATTTTCCGATGGTGATTGCGCCGTCCACCTATGCGTTTGCAGCCCTGTGCGTGTTTGCGGCGGGGGCGGTCAGCGCACTGATTGTGCGGCGACGGGTGGATTCGCTGGACTTGGTCGGCGTTTTGAAAACCCGCGAATAGACAAACTGGAGGTCATATGAAAAAGAATATTGGGTTTGGGGTGCTGGGATTGTTGCTACTGGCCTTGCTCGGCTGGGCGTTCATGCCGACACCGGCAGATGTGGAGGTTGCGGCTGTAACTCAGGGCCGCTTTGAGCGTTCCGTCCAGGAAGATGGCAAGACGCGTTTGCGCGAGCGGTATGTGGTGTCGACGCCGTTGAACGGTCGTGTGGCACGTATCGCACTCAAACAAGGGGATGCGGTGGAGCGCGATGCGGTCGTGGCAACACTGTGGCCTGTGGTCCCCGCCTTGTTGGACGAGCGTGCCCGCGCGGAGCAGGCGGCACGCACCGGAGCCATGCAAGCCGCCGTAGCGCGGGCGCAGGCCAATGTCGGGCGCGCAGCAGCGGCGCTGGATCAGGTGCGTGCAGAGCTTGGGCGCAGCGAGACGCTGGCCCAGCAGGGCTTTGTCTCACCGAACCAGAACGAGACCGGGCGACTGAACGTGCGGCTGCGGGAGCGGGAGCTGGAAAGTGCGCGGCAGGAAGAAGATGCGGCCCGCCATGAGCTGGACCAGTCGCGCATTGCCTTGCGGCAGTTTTCGCAAACGTCTGTCGGTGCGCCGCAGCGGGCTTTTGAGGTCAGGTCGCCCGTGTCGGGCAAGGTCTTGAAGGTGTTGCAGCAGAGCGAAGGCATCGTTTTGGCCGGCACGCCGCTGATGGAGCTGGGCGACCCCTCCCGGCTGGAAGTGGTCGTCGATATCCTCACCGAAGATGCGGCGCAAATCACCCCGGGAACCGCAGTGCAACTCGCCAACTGGGGTGGTCCAGAGGTGCTGCTGGGGCAGGTGCGTCTGATTGAACCGGCCGCCTTCACCAAGGTGTCGGCTTTGGGCGTGGAGGAGCAGCGCGTGAATGCCGTCATTGACATTAGTTCACCACCAGAAAAGTGGCAGGCGTTGGGGGATGGGTTCAAAGTGGACGTGCGGGTGTTGGTCCAGGTGGTGGAGAACGCGGTCAAGGTGCCGGTCAGCGCGCTGTTTCCCGTGGGCTCCCGCTCTGGTGTGTTTGTCTTGGAGGGCGGCCGCGCACGTCTGCATGAAATCGAAGTCGCGGCCCGCAATGGCGTGGATGCCTGGGTCAAGACGGGTCTGAAGACTGGCACCCAGGTCATTGTTTATCCGGACAGCAAGCTCAAAGACGGTGACTCGGTTCAACCTCGTTGAGTTTGATGTTGCCGCGCTGTACTGCGGCCATAAAAAAGGCTTCCGAAGAAGCCTTTGTTCGAGTCCGGTGGGGACTTAGACGCGCTTGCGGTATTCGCCGGTGCGGGTGTCGATTTCGATCTTGTCGCCTTGGGCCACAAAGATTGGCACGCCGATGTCAAAACCGGTGGCGATCTTGGCAGGCTTGAGCACTTTGCCGGAGGTGTCGCCTTTGACGGCTGGCTCGGTCCATGTGATTTCGCGCACAACGCTGGTGGGCAGTTCGACCGAGATGGCCTTGCCGTCATAGAACACCACTTCAACGGTCATGCCGTCTTCGAGGTAG
>CAJASG010000696.1 GCA_903944555.1 uncultured beta proteobacterium | reverse complement strand
GTGCAGTGGACGGAGGCCGCCTTCAATGCGGCTGAGTTTGGGGTGGAGTCGGCATGACGGATCGCGTTGTCGACCGCGAAGTCGCGGAGGTTTCCAGCAAGCCTGCGCCCGGGGCCGCACTGCCAGTTTTCCAAGGTGAGGTGCTGTCTCGCGCATCGTTCGGGGCACGTGCAGTCATCCTGCAGGTGGAAACATCGACAGCGCCTCAGCCCCCCAATCTGGCTGCTGTCTGGCTGGCCGAGTCACTGGCGCAGCCGTGGCCGCCCATCGATGCGCCGATTTTTCTGGTCGAGGTGCTGCGACGGGATACCGCCGCAAGCGGCATCGTCGCGACCGGCATGGATGCGTTTGGCGACCAGCCCTGGCCAACCGCCCAACGCGGCGTGTTCGCCTTTCGCCATGAGTGGATGGAGCCGCTCGTGGAGCGACTCGAGTGGCAAACCAGCGTAGTGCGACTGGCCAGTGGCAACGAATCGCGTCAGGCCCTACGTCGCGTGCCCCGGAGGTTGCTCTCGTACCGGATAGGAAACGCCCGTCAGACCGATGCACTTGTCGCCGACTGGCTGACCGACCATTTTGGAAAACCCGCGCTGTGGCCACTGCCACAGTACGCCGTTCACTTGACCCAAGCTGCAGAACGTGGCGCGCTGGCTCTCGAAGTGACGGATGCTGACTGGCGGACTTTCGGGCCATCGTCTGCTGAGTTGCGGCTGACTTACGGCGGCTTGCAGGGCTGGCAAGGCGAGGATCGCTGGGTGGTGATTTGCGCTGCCGATGGCTGGCAAGTGTCGCAACTGACCGACGTCGAAAGTGATCTGTTGTGGCTGAGCGAACCATTGGCACGTGCCGTTGCGGCAGGGTCATCCGTGATGCCGCTGCTGTGGGGAACCACTGTCGATCCGGCAGCATTGACCCAGTGGGTGCCGGGCATGGTCGGCGGCAGCGCTACGGCCAACATCGATCCTGCAGAAACTCCGGACATGGATGCCGTCGACGACCCGTGGCTCGACGAGATCCCGGTCTGGCCAGATGGAAACTGGCGCGACGATCCCACGGCAAATGTGGCAGGCGTCATCGCGCGCCAAGACCTTTCTCCTGCAGATCCGTGGATTCGCCGGGACGACCCGTGGCCGGTGGGTACCTTCCAGCGGCGCTATCTGGCCAGCAACCTTGATGAGATCGAGGTTTGGCGTGGGCGGCTGTGGCGCACCCAAGGTCGGCTGGATGCCTTCTGGCTGCCCGATGGTTTGGCTCCAGTGTTGTGGGTCGCCAGCGAAGCTTCGCCTGACGATGGCTATTTGCGCGTCAGCGGTGACGACGTGTCGGCCTTCTGGCATCGACCCGCTGCCTGCGTGATTGCGCATCCAGACGGCTATCGGCAATACGCGCTGACCTCGACTTGCCATTTCGATCAAGGCGGCGTGCTGGTCTTGCGCTCCGGTATCGACGAATTTGTGCCTGCGGGCAGCCGGGTGCTTCGCCTCGTGCGCTGCCGTCTCGACCACGACGCCATCGATTTGTACTGGCACAGCCCGCAGCTCATGGAAATCACGCTGACCGCGCGCCAGTTACCTGAACCGCGTGGCAATGACCGAGAAACCTATGGGGAGTACGCAGCATGAGCAATCAGCCAATGATGGAAGTCGAGCTGTACGCTTTTAACAGTGCCAGCGGCCAGTTCCTGCTTACGCCGCATGAATTCGACGTCGACCTCGATGGCAATCTGTACGCGAGCCTATCCATCGAACGCAACGAACTGGCGCTGGGTGCCGAAGCGGCCAAGTCGGCGCTGGAGCTCAAACTGCCACCCGACTGCGATCTTGTGCGTCATCTGCTCGCCACCTCTCTGACCGGGGAAACCACCTCGATCACCTTGCGGATCGGACGGCGCGACACCTGGAGTGACTACTGGTGGCTGTCGGGCACACGCTGGATGGGTCGGGTGCTGGGCGTCGAGATCGC
>CAJASG010000695.1 GCA_903944555.1 uncultured beta proteobacterium | reverse complement strand
GGTGGTGCAGGCGGTCGATGCCCCAATACCACTCGCCACCGTAGTACAGCAGTGCCCCCAGGTAGTGGCCCAGCTTCTGGCGCAGTTGGTCGGCCTGCGCAACTGTCTCGGCGGGGTTGGATGCCCGCACCGCAACGCGGGTGTTGACGGCATCTGCGGGAAGACCGTAGTGCGCTGCCAGCAGTGCGGCATCCCGCAGGCTGTAGGTCTCCAGCTTGGCACGCTCAGGCGCGGCGGCGTCACTGGGTGGGCTGACGATGTGGGTCTGAATGGCAATGCGGTACCGCGCCTGTAGGCGTGGCAGCACCGATGCCAGCAGTGCGCTGTAGGGATCGTCGGCTTGGTGAAAGTAATGGACCACATGGGGCTCACTACGGGCGGCGCGCCGCGTCTCGAACGCCGCGCGCTTTCCTTCAAGCCGCTTTTGCGACAGCATGTGCTCCACCACAATGGGGGTGAGCCAGGTTTTTAGTGACATGGGTGTGGTCCTTGGTCTGTCGCGTTATTTCGGAACGGCACCCTGTGCGCTCGGGGCGGCAAGTGGCAGCACCAGGGTGAAGCAAGTTCCGTCACCCGGCACGCTCCGCACCGCAATTTCTCCGCCCAAAACGTCAGTCATCAGGTTGTACACAATGCTCAGCCCCAGACCGCTCCCGCCATGCCCCAGCTTGGTGGTAAAAAACGGGTCAAAAATGCGCCCCAAATTTTCCGCAGAAATGCCACAGCCGTTGTCTCGCACGGTGAGCACCAGGTGTTGAGGGTCGCTGAGTTCTCCCGCAATCCAAACGGTGCCACTGGGAATGGATTCAAACCCATGGATCAAGGCGTTGTTGATGAGGTTGGTGAGGATCTGCCCCAGCGGGCCCGGATAGCTGTCCAGCCCTATCTCGGCTGGCACCTGCACCTCAACCTTGTGGTGGGACTTTCTGATAGTCGGACCCAGGGTCAACAAAATTTCGTCAATCGTCTGCCCCAGCGCAAAGTAACGGCGATGTGCGCTGGTCTGGTCCACCGCCACTTGCTTGAAGCTCGAGACCAGATCGGCCGCGCGTCGCAGGCTTGCCATAAGGATCGCGTTGCCTTCGGCCATTTGTGCGACGTAGCCCTCCAACTCGCTGCGTTTGATGCCGCGTGCCAAGGCTTTGTCGATGTTTTGGGTATGTTCCTGCATGGTGCTGGCCGCCATAAGGCCGTTGCCCAAAGGCGTATTGAGCTCATGCGCCACGCCCGCGACCATTGCGCCCAGCGCCGCCAGCTTTTCACTGCGCACCAGCTCCGTGCGGGTGCGCTCTAACTTGGAGAGTGTTTGGGTGAGGCTCTCGTTACTGGCGGCCAGTTCACGGGTTCGCTCACGGATACGGTCTTCCAGTCCCGCGTTCAACGCTAGGACCTGGGCCTGCCCCTGGGCGACCCGATTGGTCGCATAAATGAACAGCCCCAGCGTGAAGGCAGCCACTATAAAGGCCAAAGAACCCATGCGGGAAAAGCTTGTGCGAATGGCATGCAGCGCATCCGCCGTGCCGCGGATCGCGATCAGGGAAAGCGTGTCGGTTGCCCCCAGATGCAGATGGCGAAAGGTGACGATGAGTTCCTCCGCGTCAGCTGTTCGTAGCACGCGAGAACTTTCCGACCCCGCGAGCAGCTGGCGGGCGACATAGCGATTGCGTGCATTCGACGCAATAGCCGATGAATCCAGCAAAACTTCGCCGGAAGCGTCCGCCAGTACGACCGCACCCCCCTGGCCCAGGCTTTGCAATATCGATTGGCCATCCCCTGACAGCAGGCCTTGCAGACCGAGTTCGGCCACCAGAACGCCCGCTACACCGCCCGTGGGTTGCTCCAGCGCATCGAGTTGCGGGATTTGTTGCAGCGCCAAAATGCTGGCTCCCGCAGGCCCAGACAGCAATCGCACAGACTCGGCCATGCCCGGTTGGAGTGTTTCCAGAACGCCGTCCTCATGCTCAGGCGCAAGATTGGGCACTTCATCCGCGGCGCTGGCGAGAATTCGTTTGCCATCCGAGGCAACCACATACAGGCTGCGAAAGCTGCCAGGGCTGATTTCTTTCAAGGTGGACAGCCGACGCACCAGGGTGGCATGCCCACTCCTGTTTTTGTCCGCAGATGACCGCGCGACATGCAGCACCAAGCGCGACAGATCAGGCGAATGGCTCCAACTGCGCAAGGCACGGCGGTGCTCGGCAAACCAGTGCTCATAGGTATCACGCTCCTTGTCAGCCAGTACCTCGGTTGACGTGATCGCCCGGCGAATTTCCTGGTTGAACATGCCCTCGATACCGAGGGCGGGCACGCCATACAACCACAGCGCCAAAAATCCGACCAGTCCGGCAACAACGACGAGTGAAAACAAGGCCAGGAGGCGAACGCGAACACTCACATCCCCCCAGCCTTTCACTGGTCGTACTCCGCCTGGTGGATTCGGTACTGTTGCGGTGTGCTTTGCACCCGGCGCAGGCCGTCATAGGACAGCGCCTGCGTCACCTGCTGGAGCGTTGCACCATCGGGCAATCGCCCCAACTCTTGCAAAAACGCGAACTCGCGCGTCAAGGGTGGTACCCCATCCACCTTGGCCGGAACGGCCGGTGCACCGGGAACATCCAGTAAGTCCTTGCGGGCAATGTCCATCGCCTTCGCCAACGTGAGCGAACGGGCCTGCCCGGTGAAGGCCTCACCGTCGCGCAATACCCAAGAGGCCGCGCGTTCAAGGTTGGCATTGGCCGCACGCATCCACACCACGGCCCGCACGTAGGCAGCAGTCAGGGCAAGCGCCGCAGTGGACTGCTGACGGGCAAAGGGCTCGGCGGCCACCACCCAGTCTGTGCTCATTCCTCGGTATATCGGGCGGTTGGCTGCATCGCGCTGCATCGCAATAGAGGGTGTGGGTTCCCAGGCAGAAAACGCGTCGACCGCTCCGGAGGTCAACGCATCCGGCATTTGAGACGGCTCCATTGCAACCAAGGTTACCGTTGACTCTGCCATCCCCGCTGACTTCAACCCGCGCATCAACACCAAATGGGACGACGACCCCGGTGAATAAGCAATCCGCTTGCCGCGCAAGCCTTCAATTTGAGATGCGTTGTGCGAAACAACGGAAGAAAAATTACGCTTGCCCAACCCCAGAATGACCGTCGGTGTACGCACCAGCGTGTTCACCGTGGGCATGTCACCCAAAAATGCCCACTCCAGCTTGCCATTGCCAAAGAGCTTGACCATGTCATTGCCCTTGCGAAACGGATGAACACGCAACTCAACGCCCAGTTTCTTGAGGTCTTGGCGCAACAAGCGGTCGCGCTGCATGGTGGAGCTGACGAAGGCCAGCGGGTAGGCCATGGGCTGAACGCCCATGTCAACTATGCCGGGTTGGGTGGAAATCGCGTAGTTGTCAAAATACTCTTGTGCTTTTGCGGCACCACTTGTGACAAAAATGCTGATCAACAGCGCAGCTGATCTCTGGCTCCAGTGAATCAACATGTCAGCGCTCCTTGCGAACGGATTGGGAACTCAAACGCACGAGCCCAAGTATTGCACACCAACATGCGGCAATACGCCATCCGAATCGGCAAAGGCGCAATGCCAGCCTGACGCTCTGCGTCAGACGGCACTCCGGCCGGGTTCCAAGGGGCCCGGCGCGAACTGTACCGGTGTCAGTTCAGGAAGTCGGAGTCGGCCAGGGCTTCCAGATCTTCCGCATCAATGGCGGCATCAAAGGCTGCGCGGCTGGCAATCGCCTCTTTGGTGTAAGGGATCAGGGGTTTGTCCAAGGGGCGCAGTTTGTGGCGGCGCAAGCCGCGCAGTTGCTGTGAGCGTTCCATGGTCTGCAAAACCAGTTCTGGCTCCATCATCAGGCTGAAGGGATTGAGAGCAATTGCGAGTGAGTTCATGGTGGTTCTCCGTTGGAATCAATGCGCCATCGGGTTACTTTGGCGCTTGGAACAACTGTAGCCACGAACCATCAGAACTGGAGTCGGCAAACGGATGTAATCCGTGTAGGTATTTGCCTTACAAGCCTGTCGGCAAAACCGATGCGCTGCTTACAGAATACGCACTCTTACGCTCTTTCCTTTGACTTTTCCGGCGTTCAGTTTGGCGCAGGCCGCTTGCGCCAGGCTGCGCTCCACCGCCACAAAGGTGCAGAACTCGGTGACTTGAATCTTGCCGATTTGCTCGCGGGTGTAGGCCGGGCCGCCCTCAACGCTGGTGAGCGCACCCAGCACGTCACCCGGGCGTACTTTTTCCTTGCGGCCACCCAGAATCTGCAGGGTCACCATGGGGGGCAGCAGGGGGCCCAATTTTTCTGCTTCTTCGGCGGGGGCTAGTTCCTCTATCTTGGCCCAGACCGAGGGCTGGTTTTGGTACTGCTCGATCTTGCCCACAAAGCCCATCTCATTCATGCTGGCCAGGCTCAGCGCCAAGCCGGATTCACCAGCGCGGCCGGTGCGGCCAATGCGGTGCACATGCACTTCGGGGTCGGGGGTTATGTCAACGTTGATCACGGCTTCCAGCTGGGAGATGTCCAGCCCGCGGGAGGCGACGTCGGTGGCCACCAGCACCGAGCAACTGCGGTTGGCAAACTGGGCCAGCACCTGGTCGCGCTCGCGCTGTTCCAGCTCTCCGTACAAAGCCAGGGCGTTAAAGCCCTGCTCCTGCAGGTAAATGACCAGGTCTTTGCACTGCTGCTTGGTGTTGCAAAAGGCCAGCGTGCTGATGGGGCGGAAGTGGTTGAGCAACTGCGCCACGGTTGCCAGCCGGTTGTGGCGGGTGACCTCGTAAAAGCGCTGCTCGATCAGGCTCTCGGTGGGCTTGGACTCGACCTTGATCTGCACCGGCTCACGCATGAACTGCTTGGCCAGCTTTTCGATGCCTTCGGGGTAGGTGGCCGAAAACAGCAGGGTTTGCCGCTCTTTGGGGCATTGCTTGGTGACGGTGGCGATGTCGTCAAAGAAACCCATATCCAGCATGCGGTCGGCCTCGTCCAGCACCAAGGTGTTGAGGGCTTCCAGGTTTAAATATTCACGTTGCAGGTGGTCCATGACGCGCCCAGGCGTGCCCACCACAATGTGGGCACCGTGCTCTAGGCTGGCGCGCTGGCCACGCAGGGCAATGCCGCCACACAGGGTGACGACCTTGATGTTTTCTTCCGCGCGCGCCAATCGGCGGATCTCGGTGGTGACCTGGTCGGCCAGTTCGCGCGTCGGGCACAGCACCAGCGCTTGCACCGCAAAGCGGCGGGGGTTCAGGCGGTCCAGCAGGGCCAGGGCAAAGGCGGCGGTCTTGCCGCTGCCGGTTTTGGCCTGTGCAATCAGGTCTTTGCCAGCCAGTGCCGTGGGCAGGGCGGCCGCCTGGATCGGGGTCATCTCCAAATAGCCGAGTTGTTGCAGGTTGGCCAGTACGGCAGGAGAAAGATTCAGGGATGCGAAAGAGGTAGTCATACCCCGATTATCGGGTGTGGCCCCTTGCGGGGTGCATTTTCGGGCGCATTTTCCCTAGAATGGCCCAGGTTTGTGTCCCCTAGAGTTGATTGGAGTTTTCATGCGTTTGTCTTTGTTATCGATCGCGATGGCTGGTGTTTTGTTGACCGGCTGCGGTAGCACCATGGTGAACCCAGTGACGGGGGAGTCAGAGCGATCCATCATGGACGAGCCCACCGAGATTGCCGAAGGGGCCAAAGGGCACCAGGAGGTGCTCAAAGAATACGGCGTGTACAGCAACACGGCGGTACAGAGCTATGTGAATGCCGTGGGCCAGAAGCTGGCGGCGCAGTCGCACCGCAACCAGTTGCAGTGGCATTTCACGGTGTTGGACAGCCCCGAGATCAATGCGTTTTGCCTTGCCTGGTGGCTATGTCTACGTCACCCGCGGCATCATGGCCTACATGGACAGTGAGGCGGATTTGGCCGGTGTCGTCGGCCATGAGATTGGTCATGTGACGGCTCGGCACGCAGCCCAACGGGCGACCAGCCAGCAAAACGCCGGCTTGGGGGTGTTTGCCGCCAGCGTATTGGGCGCCGTTTTGGAGAGCCAGGGCCTGCCAGGTGCGGGTCAACTTGCGGGCCAAGTGTCGCAAACCGTGGCAGCGGGCTATGTGGCTTCGTATGGGCGCGATCAGGAATTGCAGGCTGACGGCCTGGGCGCGGAGTATTTGTCACGCATCCACTACGACCCGCGCAACATGATTGATGTCATCACCGTGCTCAAGAACCAGGAACGTTTTGCCGCAGACCAAGCGAAAGAAGAGGGGCGTCCGGCCCCGGCGCAGGGCAATTGGCTGGCCTCTCACCCATCGAACGACCAGCGCATGCAAACCATCACCCAGTTGGCCAGTCAGTACAAGGGGCAAGGCAATTACGTGGACGAGGGACGCGCACGCTACCTCAAAGTGATTCAGCGCATGACCTTTGGCGACAGTGCCGAGCAGGGGCTCGTTCGCGGACGCAATTTTTACCACGGGCCGTTGGGATTTGCGCTGACGGCGCCACAGGGCTGGGGGATTCAAAATGACGCCGACCAGCTCAGCGTGGTGAATGCCGCGCACGATGCTGCAATGGTCGTGCGGGTGGTTCCTGCCCAAGCGGGCACCACGCACACCGAGATTTTGCGCAATGTGCTCAAGCCCACGCAGGGCAGCACACAGCCTGCGGTGATCAATGGTCTGCAGGCAACACGCTTTACCGGCGCCCGAAAAAATGCCCAAGGGCAAGTGCAAACTTTGGAGGCTACCGTGGTGAGCGGGCCGGAAGCCCGCAATTACCTGTTGCTTCTGAGTGCCAAAGATGCACCAACCCTGCAACGCGCCCGCACCCAGCTTCAGGAGGCCGAGGGCAGCTTTCGGGCGCTCAGCGCACAAGACCGCAGTGCGGCGCGGCCGTGGGTTCTGAAAGCAGTGCCGTACCCCAAAGGCGGATTCACTGAGTTGGCGCGCACTTCCCCCATTGCCAACCCGGAAAAGCAGCTGCGTCTGATCAACGGCTACTACGGCGGGGGCGAGCCCAAGGTGGGCGAGCTGGTGAAAGTGATAGAGGGGATGTAGTGATGCTTTTTGCTCCTGATTTAGGAGCTGCTTGCGCATGCTC
>CAJASG010000694.1 GCA_903944555.1 uncultured beta proteobacterium | reverse complement strand
ATGTCAACTATATAATTTTAGCAGAAAGTTATAAAT
Source organism: uncultured beta proteobacterium (assembly GCA_903944555.1). GTDB lineage: Bacteria > Pseudomonadota > Gammaproteobacteria > Burkholderiales > Burkholderiaceae_C > Allorhodoferax. The sequence goes on along the minus strand of CAJASG010000694.1, from coordinate 2,519 downwards.
CAGAGATCACAATTAGACAGTCTATTGGTCGTGGAATGCGTAAACTAGAAGGAAAACTTAAAATAACAATTTTGGACTTGATAGATGACCCAGCACTGAGGCTGGGTTAAACCCTTGCGGGCCCCGCCCAGGGAGGTGAGACGGGGGGCGTAAAGCCCAACAGCAATGTAGCACCGAAAGGATGAAGCAGAGGCGATGGTTAGTAACAGTGTGTTTACGGGGGATTTGTTCCAGATTGCGCACCCGGCCAATTAGGCAAATGCGCTAAACGGAGTTAAAAAATGTCAGATTTAGATAGCACCTTGGTTCCCAGTATCAACCTGGTCAGCGTCAGCGGAAATGGGCGGAGGGAATTTTCGTTCAAGGAATTTAACCCAAAGCAGATTCATAGCGCCCAGGACTTACCGCCCTACCTGGTCATGGGTGATCTCGATGAGAACTCTTTTAAGCAATCGGGAGGAAACTGGTCCGCCCGATGGCAAGGGACGGATCCCGAGTCCTACCTGACGATTGAATACGAACTAGCGCGATCGGAATACACGATAACGCAGTGTTGGCACGGTATCAATGGCGGCATTTCGATGTACCGGGACCACATCCCGCTGCCAGTCATCGTTGGGCAGGCTTTGAACTATGAGTTTCCGAAAGAGTGGGACAAGATTGCCGGGCAGGAATTTCAGGAAAAGTACGCATTGACCTATCTTCCAAGAACGAAGTCGATGCCAAGCATTTTTGGAATTCCGGATGGCTTTTTTGTCACCATCGCAATTCCAGTACATGTCGTGGCTTTGCGTGAAGCAATTGTGGCAGTGTCATCTTTGTGCAAGGACAGGAACTTCACCTCCCCCATGTACGTGCAGGCGTACCGGACTTTCCAGGCCATCAACTACATCGAGGGCAAGGCCCCCGCTTCGACAAGCGACCCCGTTAACCTGTTCATTCCCAATTTCATTGAAACAGGACTTTTGCCGCTGGCAATGCCAGTGCGGGAGGTAGCACCTGATGGGTCCGCCGCTTGCACGGTGCGACGATTCACTTATGTCGTGTGCATTCACATTCCATTTGCCGTGCTGGATTTTTGTCTTGCCTGGTTGACGCAAAACTCGACGCTGATCCAAAGCAGAGGACAAACCGCAGGGGAAAGCCCAGCATTCAGTATGCAACCCTTCGTCATGCCCGCGGGTTTGGATGCATTGGGTGGCGAAGTATCCTATTCCGACGCAGAACACACCACCCGCTTGGTCTGGAGCTTTGAGGATGTCAAATTAAATTCGGAAAGCTCGAACAAAATGGCCAGGCCGGTTGATCTCTTATTGCGGGACCGCTCATTGCAAGCGGTAGAGGCGGCAAGTAAAGAGCTGGACAGTGCGCAGTTCTGCCTGTCATTGAGTGGGTTTCTTGGCCAGCCGCAGTATTGACAATTCCATGGCCAAGTCGATCCACTTTTCCATCAACAGCTTCATGCGCTCGTAGTTTTTGAGCTGCTTGCGCACCACTGGCAAATCTTCCTTCTTGACAAACTTGGTGCTGCTTTTTCCTTTGCGGGTGTAGCTGACCTGGTAGTAGGGGCCGTGCTTGACAGGCGGATCGGCCTTGCACTTGCACCCCGGTGAGCCGCACACGTTGTACTGGGTCGACAGACTGCCTGGGCGCAAGTCGCCCAGTGCTGCGAGGTCACGCTTGACCTTCTCAATCTGACGCTGCAGCGTTGCTTCACGGCGGGTGTCCATGGCATCAATCGGGATAGTTTTTGGTCTTGAAAGTATAGCGATATTTGACCGATAGCTTTATAATGCTATCGGTTTGTGACTGGCTTTCATGAGCTCTGACGCAGCCCAGGAGATGCCCTCATGAAGCTATGGATCCAATGGCTGCAAGCGGTACGCGCTCTGCGCCCGGCCTGCACGCGCTCACTCACCTTTGTGTGGATGACTCTGGCCTTGATGGGGTTGTGTTGCCGCGCTGACAACCTGGGCGTCACCAGCTTTGTGCGGGTCTTGCATTTGCGCCCCGAGGCCTACCACCGGCTGCTGCATCTGTTTCACAGCAAGGCACTCAAGCTCGATGTCCTGACTGCGTGCTGGGTGCGCCTGTGTCTGGTGCTGTTTCGTCCGTTTGAAGTTGACTCCCGCCTGGTGTGCATAGCTGACGGCATCAAGGCACCCAAGGAGGGCAAACGCATGCCCGCGGTCAAGTTGCTGCACCAAGAGTCGCAGAACAATACCAAACCGGAGTACATCATGGGGCATTCGCTGCAGGCGATTTCTCTGCTGGTCCATTCTGGTGCTGGCCAGGTGGCTGCTGTTCCGTTGGTTTCACGCATTCATGAAGGCGTGGTGTTCTCCAACCGGGATGCCAGGACGTTGTTGGACAAGCTTGTGGCGCTGTTGTTGTCGATCACACGCGTCTGGACAAGGCCTGTTGTGCTGGTGGCCGATGCCTACTATGCAAGTGCCAAGGTGATCCTGCCTCTTTTGAACCATGGACATCATCTGATCACGCGGGCCAAGACCAATGCT
>CAJASG010000693.1 GCA_903944555.1 uncultured beta proteobacterium | reverse complement strand
ATCAAATTCACGTCCAGCGGTTTCATCGCCTTGCGTGCCCGGTTGCTGCATGAAACGTCGGACGCAGTTTTTGTGCGCTGTGAGGTGGAAGACACCGGCATTGGTATTGCGTTGGACAAGCAGGCCAGCCTGTTTCAGGCATTTGAGCAGGCAGATATATCGACCACCCGAAAATACGGGGGCACCGGCTTGGGTCTGGCCATTACGCGGCGCCTGGCCCAACTGATGGGCGGGGATGCCGGCGTGGAAAGTGTGGTGGGGCAGGGGGCTACTTTTTGGTTCACCGCCCGGTTGCAGCGTGGCCGCGGCCTCATGGAAGCCGATGTGACTTTGTTTGCGCACAGTGCCGAGGTGGAGCTGCAGCGCTATGCGGGTATGCGGATACTGTTGGTGGACGATGTCGACATCAACCGCGAGATTGCGCAGCAAATACTCGAAACCACCGGCCTGTTGATTGACACTGCGGCCGATGGGCAAGAGGCCGTGGATTTGGCCCGTATAACGCCGTACGCCTTGGTCTTGATGGATTTGCAGATGCCGGTTATGGATGGGCTGGAGGCCACCCGTGCCATTCATGCGCTGGCCGATCGCTCGACCGTGCCCATTTTGGCGATGACGGCCAATGCATTCGACGAGGACCGCCGGGCCTGCATGGAGGCGGGAATGGTGGATTTCATTGCCAAGCCCGTGGACCCTGAACACCTGTTCAGTACTTTGTTGAAATGGTTGCCGACCCCCAACCGGGATGCCCCTGCGCCGATGGCATTGGGTTCGGGTTGTGCTGTTGCTGTTGGGTCGCATCCATCCCTTGAGAAACTGCCGGGTCTGGACATCGCCAATGGGCTGCGCACCTGGCGGCAAGCCGAGGTTTACGCAAAATTTCTGCGCAAGTTCGCGGTAGATTACCAAGGCAGTGTGCAGGCCATGGCGCAAGCGCTTCAGGATGGAGACGGCGGCGCTGCGGCGGCGCTGGCGCACAAGCTAAAAGGCGCAGCCGGTAATTTGGCCTTGACTGATGTAGCACGCAGTGCCGGTGAAATGGACCAGAAATTGAAGGCGGGCGGCGAGGTTGACAGTGCGTTGGAGCTATTGCAGCAAGCACTGCAGACTGCGCTGACTTCCATTGCCCAGTACGCGCCCGCCGTGACGGCAGAGCCCAGAGCCCATCCACCGCTGGATTCGCAGCAACGGGCCCGCTTGGGCCCCTTGTTGACAGATTTGATGCATGCGCTGGATGCCGACGATCTGGACCGCGCCGAACAGGTGCTGGAAGCGCTGGCACCGCTGGTGCTGTCTGAACAATTGCAACTGGTGCGCGCCACCTTGAGTGACTTCGATTTCAGGGGCTCCGAGGCTGCGACCCGGCAAATGTGCGAAAACCTCGATATTGTTTTGGAGGCGTGACGCCATGACTGGTCCCATCCTGATCGTTGACGATGAGCCGGCCAATTTGGCCCTTCTGCGCCAGATTCTTTCGCCAGAGTACACCTTGGTGTTCGCTCGCAACGGTGCAGAGGCACTGACGGCCGCCGCCAAGCACCGTCCGGCACTGATCCTGCTGGACATCGAAATGCCCGACATGGATGGCTACACCGCATGCCGCAGGCTCAAGGCGGACCCGCTGACCGAGAGCATTCCGGTGATTTTTGTCACCAGCCTGTCCGAAACTGGCGATGAAACCGCTGGTTTTGAGGCGGGCGCGGTGGATTATCTGGTCAAGCCGGTGTCTCCGCCGGTGGTACGTGCACGGGTTCGTACCCACCTTTCCCTGGTCAGCGCCAAACAGCTGGCGCAAAGTTACAACGATGCCATCTACAAGCTGGGTGAGGCCAGCGAGTT
>CAJASG010000692.1 GCA_903944555.1 uncultured beta proteobacterium | reverse complement strand
GGAGCAAGAGCAAGAGCGTGGTATCACGATCACTTCCGCTGCCACCACCTGTTTCTGGAAGGGTATGGACAAGTCCTTGCCTGAGCACCGTATCAACATCATTGATACCCCTGGACACGTTGACTTCACAATTGAAGTTGAGCGCTCCATGCGCGTGCTGGATGGCGCTTGCATGGTGTACTGCGCTGTGGGTGGTGTGCAGCCACAGTCTGAAACCGTTTGGCGTCAGGCTAACAAGTACAAGGTTCCACGTTGGGCCTTTGTGAACAAGATGGACCGTACCGGCGCCAACTTTTTCAAGGTTGTGGACCAAATGAAACTGCGCCTGAAGGCGAACCCAGTTCCCATGGTGATCCCAATTGGTGCCGAGGAAAACTTCACCGGCGTGGTGGATTTGATCAAGATGAAGGCCATCATTTGGGATGAGGCTTCGCAGGGTATGCAGTTTGACTACCGCGAAATTCCCGCTGAATTGGTTGAACTGGCCAAAGAATGGCGCGAGAAGATGGTGGAAGCTGCGGCTGAAGCATCGGAAGAATTCATGAACAAGTACCTTGAAGAAGGTGACTTGTCGGAAGATGAAATCAAGCTCGGCATTCGTACCCGTACGATCGCCAGCGAAATCCAGCCGATGTACTGTGGCTCCGCGTTCAAGAACAAGGGCGTGCAGCGTATGCTGGATGCCGTGATTGAATTCATGCCTTCGCCAGTGGACATCCCGCCCGTCAAGGGAATGGACGAAGATGAAAATCCAGTCGTCCGTCAAGCGTCCGACACCGAGAAATTCTCTGCATTGGCATTCAAATTGATGACCGATCCATTTGTGGGTCAGTTGACATTTGTGCGTGTGTATTCCGGTGTTCTGCAAAAAGGCGACACCGTTTACAACCCGATCCGCGGCAAGAAAGAGCGTATCGGTCGTATTGTGCAAATGCACGCCAACAAGCGCGAAGAAGTGAGCGAAATTGTCGCTGGCGACATTGCTGCCTGTATCGGTCTGAAGGATGTCACCACCGGTGAGACCTTGTGTGATCCATCCGCAATTGTGATGTTGGAGCGTCTGGTGTTCCCTGAGCCTGTGATTACCCAGGCCGTGGAACCCAAGACCAAGGTCGACCAGGAAAAAATGGGTATCGCTTTGCAGCGTTTGGCCCAGGAAGATCCTTCGTTCCGCGTCAAGACCGACGAAGAATCAGGCCAAACCCTGATCGCCGGTATGGGTGAGTTGCATTTGGAAATTATTGTCGACCGCATGAAGCGCGAGTTCGGTGTGGAAGCCAACGTGGGCAAGCCCCAAGTGGCGTACCGCGAAACCATTCGCAAGACCATCGAAGATGCCGAAGGCAAGTTCGTGCGTCAGTCCGGTGGTAAGGGTCAGTACGGCCACGTGGTGTTCACCGTTGAACCCAACGAAGCCGGCAAGGGTTTCCAGTTCGTCGATGCCATCAAGGGCGGTGTGGTTCCTCGCGAATTCATCCCCGCAGTGGAAAAGGGCGTCATTGAAGCCCTGAACCAAGGCGTGTTGGCTGGTTACCCGGTGGTCGACGTCAAGGTGACATTGCACTTCGGTTCCTACCACGATGTTGACTCCAACGAGTTGGCGTTCAAAATGGCGGCAATTTTTGGATTCAAGGAAGGTTGCCGTAAAGCAAACCCCGTGATTCTGGAGCCCATGATGGCTGTGGAAGTCGAAACACCCGAAGATTACGCCGGCAATGTCATGGGCGATTTGTCCTCACGTCGCGGTATGGTTCAAGGTATGGAAGACATGGTTGGCGGCGGCAAAGCGATCAAAGCTGAAGTTCCGTTGTCCGAAATGTTTGGCTACTCCACCACCTTGCGCTCTATGTCGCAAGGGCGTGCGTCCTACACCATGGAATTCAAGCACTACTCGGAAGCCCCGCGTAATGTGTCTGAAGCCATCATGGCATCGCGCGCTAAGTAATTTTTACCTGTCTGCGACGGTGTGCCGCCCTGTTTCCCGTGCGGGGCGAATCAGCAACATCGTGCAAACATTAAACCAATACACGGGAATTAGCTCTTTGGAGAATTGAAAAATGGGAAAAGAAAAATTCACGCGTACCAAGCCCCACGTCAATGTGGGCACCATTGGCCACGTCGACCACGGTAAAACTACGCTGACAGCGGCCATCACTTCGGTGCTGGCGGCTAAGTTCGGCGGAACTGCACGTGCCTACGATCAGATTGACGCTGCTCCAGAAGAAAAAGCGCGCGGTATCACGATCAACACCGCCCACGTCGAATACGAAACGGCTAACCGCCATTACGCTCACGTTGACTGCCCAGGACACGCCGATTATGTGAAGAACATGATTACCGGTGCTGCCCAGATGGACGGCGCTATTTTGGTGTGTTCCGCTGCTGACGGCCCTATGCCTCAGACCCGCGAGCACATCCTGTTGGCTCGCCAGGTTGGTGTGCCTTACATCATCGTGTTCCTGAACAAATGCGACATGGTTGACGACGCTGAGTTGTTGGAACTGGTCGAAATGGAAGTTCGCGAGTTGCTCGACAAATACGATTTCCCGGGCGACGACACCCCGATCATCCACGGTAGCGCCAAGCTCGCCATGGAAGGCGACAAGGGCGAACTCGGCGAAGGCGCCATCATGAAGCTCGCCGACGCCATGGACACCTACTTCCCCCAGCCTGAGCGCGCCATCGACGGCGCCTTCCTCAT
>CAJASG010000691.1 GCA_903944555.1 uncultured beta proteobacterium | reverse complement strand
GCTGGGCTGTCGACATTTCCAATGTACGCAATTCCACATCGCTTGAAGCGTCACCGCCCTCTTCAAGATCGAGTAACAACGGGGTGGTCGATATAATCGCTTCGGTCTGTTTCAAGAAAGTTTCCCAGAATGCTTCGTGTCAAATTATCAGCCGTCATTGCCCCCCTGTTGACGACTGGCGCATTATTGCTGACCAGCTGCTCGACCACTCCAGTGGACAAAACCGCAGGCATGAGCCCTAACAAGCTCTACGCCGAAGCCAAAGATGAAATGGCAACGGGCCAATGGGAAAAAGCCGTCCCGCTATTGGAAAAGCTGGAGGCCCGTGCGGCAGGAACGCCCCTAGCGCAACAAGCGCAATTGGACAAAGCCTACGCACACTACAAATCTGCAGAGCCAGCGCAAGCGCTTGCAACGCTGGAGCGTTTCATGAAGCTCCATCCCGCCAGTCCCGCTTTTGACTATGCGCTCTACCTGAAGGGAATTATCAGCTTTAACGATGACCTTGGCTTGCTGTCCGCAGTCACCCGTCAAGACTTGGCTGAACGGGACCAAAAAGCGTCCAAAGAATCATTTGAGGCATTCAAGGAGCTGGTCACGCGTTTTCCAGAATCCCGCTACACACCGGATGCCCACCAGCGCATGACCTACATTGTGAGCTCGCTAGCACAATATGAAGTGTACGTCGCACGCTACTACTACAAACGTGGCGCCTACTTGGCAGCCATCAATCGTGCACAACTTACGGTGGCGGACTACAGAGACGTACCGGCCATTGAAGAAGCGTTGTTTATCATTTATAAATCTTACGATGCCCTCGGATTGGAGCAATTACGCGACGATGCAAAGCGGGTGCTAGAGAAGAACTATCCTCAGTCAGAGTTCTTGCTGCGGGGTTCTAGAAAAAATCTGGATCCGTGGTGGAAGGTTTGGTAAGCGCGTACAACGCGTCCCTGAAATGATCCGGCGATCCAATGACGGGCATGGCCGGTAACGCTGCCAGCAGCTTGCGCCCATAACCCATCTGGGTCAAGCGCACATCACAAACGACCAGCACACCACGGTCAGTTTCCCGGCGAATCAGGCGACCAGCCCCCTGTTTCAGGGCAATCGCGGCTTGGGGCAGATGCAAGTGCTTGAATGCATTTTTTCCAATGGATTCCAACTGCCGCACCTTGGCCTCGACCAACGGATCGCTTGGCGGTGAAAACGGTAGCTTGTCAATGACCACCATCTGTAGCGCATCGCCTGGAATATCAACGCCCTCCCAGAACGAGGCAGAGGCCACAAGAATACAGCCGGCCGAGCCGTTTTCAGAGCTCTGGCTGAACCGCTCCAGCAGCTCCCTTTTAGGAGACTGCCCTTGTACCAGTACATTAATACCGCTGGTTTGAGAAAAATATTGCGCTAACGCGTCGCCAATGCTGCGCATAGCCCGCAAAGTCGTGGTCAACAGCAGCGTACGCCCACCCAGTATTTCAGCCGCCTCGGCCACCAGCATTGCGACACTGCTACTGTGGGAAGGGTCGCTAGGTTTTGGCATCTGCGCTGGAATGTAGAGGGATGCCTGGACAGAATAGTCAAATGGACTTTCCACCTGCAGCAACTGTGCTCCGGCCAGCCCACAGGACTCGACAAACCACCCCATATCAGCGTCACTCCCCAGTGTTGCAGAGGTGAATATCCAAGAGCGCCGTCCCGCCTGCTCTGCGCCCCCACCCATGACACGACCCCGCATCGCATCAGCGATGTCCAGTGGCGACTCCACCAGCCTGATCTGTTTGCCAGACTCCAACCAACGAACTAGCCCAGGCGGCAATGGCTGCGAAAAGTTGTTGATTTTTTCAAGAAAATGAACTGAACGAACCTGAAGGGCTTGCATATCGGGGGCCATTTCCGCCACCGTTAGCAAAGCCACCTCCGCAGCCTGTACAGCGGTACGCAAACCCTCCATAACGGCAATCCATGCAGAAGAAGAAATACCCTGCGGGCCACTGGCATTCCAGCGTCTTCTATCCGTGCGATCGGCATCGCCACACACCCGGCGTAACGCAGCAATGGCGCGCTCGATATCCATCACCATCAGATGCCAATTGGCCAGGCCACGCGCCCATCGGGCCCCTTGCAGCGCAAGATCACGGCAAAACCCTGTCAGCTGGCCGGTGGTCAGTTGCTGTCCAAGAAACTGAACCCCGATCTCGTTAAGTTGGTGGGCTTCATCAAAAACAACCGCCGTCACCGATGGCAACAACTCCGCAACGCCCGACTCACGCACATTCAAATCGGCAAAAAACAAATGGTGGTTGACCACCACCACATCCGCCGACATGGCATCTCTGCGAGCAAGATTGACATGGCAACTCTGAACTTTAGGACATCGTGCTCCCAAACAGTTTTCGCGCGTGGATGTGACCAATGGAATAAGAAACGACCCGTCGTCCAGGCCCGTCAGCTCCGCCATATCCCCTGCGCGCGTGCTGACCGACCATTCTTCAACACGCGCCAACTGGCGCATGGTGCCAGGGTCCATCGGGTGGGCATCCAGCCGGGCATACGCCAAGCGCTGTAAACACAGATAGCTGCCACGCCCTTTTAGCAAAGCCACACGAACAGGTACGCCAAGTACGGCCATCAACTGCGGAATGTCACGACCAAACAACTGGTCTTGCAGCGCCTTTGTGGCCGTAGACAGTAAAACACGTTCGCCGCTAAGCAACGCCGGAACCAAATAGGCAAAGGTCTTACCAACACCAGTGCCCGCCTCCGCAACCAGTACACCTCCGTGCTCGATGGTGTGAGCCACTTCAAGTGCCATCTTGGTTTGACCGGAACGGGGTTTGAATTTTTCTACCGTCTGCGCGAGTGCGCCTCCCTCATCAAAAACACGCTGTACAGCATCCTGTAAGCCCATCAATCAGGCGGGTTCATCGGGTTGCAAGCCGCATTCCACACGCGAGATTTCATCTCGCAAAGCCAGTCGCTTTTTTTTCAAACGGCGCATCATCAGCTCATCGACAGGGGCATCAACTGCGGCCTTGTCAATCAAGGCGTCAAGGTCACCGTGTTCTATCCGTAACTCGATAAGGCGGCGTTCGGGGGAGCGAAGATTTGCAGTCAAAGGATAAATGGGGGAAAGTACGGGTTAAATGGTGCCCAAATAGAATGGGCTAGCTGGATAATACGGCCAGACACTCATTTTCTTAGAAAGTATTGCTTCTAAAGCAACCTTCAATGGCCACTGGTTACCGACTCACTGCATCAACCGGCATCCACAAGGGCGACCGCGATTACCAGCAAGATCAAGTTGCACTGCTGAAGCATCCGCGCGACAACGGCTGCATCCTTGCGATCGTGGCGGACGGAATGGGGGGGCGCAGTGGTGGTAGAAAGGCGTCTGACCAGGTCATGATGACAGCCAAACAGTTATTTGACCGGTACGACCCACAAACGGACGATGCCGCTGCGACCCTGATGCAAATTGTCCAGGAAGCACACATTGTTATCAAATTGACCGCAATATCGGCTGAAGAAGAGCCCCATAGCACTCTTGCTGCTTTTTTAATCAACCCGAGAGGGGATTGCCATTGGGCCCACACTGGTGATTCACGCATTTATCACTACCACGGGAACCGCTTCGTCAAGCGCACCATGGACCACTCGTATGTGCAGGCCTTGGTCAATCGGGGAGAGCTCACCGAAGAACAAGCCGCCGTGCATCCCCAATCCAACATTTTGATGGGTTGCCTAGGTACAGAAACCGACCCGCCGGTCGATTTTCACTTCATTCCCCAACTGCGTCCCGGTGACGTGCTTATGACCTGCAGTGACGGTGTTTGGCATTATTTCAATACCGGGGAGATCGGCTCCGTTCTCTCCACCCTATCGGCTCGCGAGGCGACTGAGTTTCTGATTGAAAAGGCCCGCTCGCGGGGTCATGGCACCGGTGACAACCTGTCGCTGATAGTCGTCAAGCTTGAGCCTTTGGCCTAAAAGCCAGCACTCGCTGCTGGCAGGAACAACCGCCAGCTACGCGCACTAAGGGCGAGTTGGTAAGGGGATGACCGTTTTAGACTGCTCTTGGATTCGTTTGTCTCGTTCGACCCGTCTCAACCTAGCATCTTCTATACGCTGTGCGTATGCATTCCTACTACTTTGCTTGTCCGACAAGGTTAGGCCAGTTTGAATCTCGGGCTTAGTTGCGCCTCCTGCTGACTGGGAAGCAATGTTGCGATGTTGCAAAACTTTGCTCTCCTGTGCCATCTTCCGGTCAAGCTGCGTCGACGTGGGCAGGGCAGACAATTCTGCATCGCTGTTCGCACGCTCTGCCGCTTTGTCCACGCTACGTGCCCGCTGCTCTGCCCCTCTTTTTCGACGCTCGGCGTCGTTGAGAGAGGCTTCTTGGCGTTTCAGATCCGCCAGCATGGCGATACGACGCCTGCCAACGTCCTGAACACAGGACGTCACTACGAACTTGGATTGACAGGCTTGCTCTTGTGCATTCAGTTCCACTGTTGCTATTTGACGTTGTTGCTCGATACGCAAACGTTCAGCGGCAACTTTCTCCGGCCCCTGTGAAGTATCTTGCTGACTCCACGCCAGCGGATGCAACGCCATTGCAGCCAGTCCACTCAAAATAACGCCCAATACCTTCATGTCAAACGGGTATCAACCAGACGCCGCTCCAGCGACAAAAACTCCTGCGACTGCATCTCATGGAGTCGAGAGACTGTGCGCGGAAACTCGTGGGACATGGGGCCTTCGGTGTACAAGTCTGGCGGAGCCACCTCGGCCGACATCAGCAGCTTGACGCGTCGGTCGTACAGCACATCCACCAGCCAAGTAAACCGCCGTGCCTCGGACGCCATGCGTACCGGCATATGGGGTACATCGCTCAAAAACACGGTGTGAAACCGCGAAGCGATTTCCAAATAGTCGTTCTGTGAGCGGGGCCCGCCGCACAGCGACTTGAAGTCAAACCACACCACACCACCAGCCTTGCGTCGAGCATGGATTTGGCGTGCTTCAATGTGCAGCACTGGATCTTCATCGTGCGACTCGGCCAATGCGTTAAACGCGGCTTCCATGGCCTTGTCGGCAACGGGCCCGTTGGGTACGTGGTAAAGCTCCACAGCTTCCAGTGTGCGCTTGCGGTAATCCGTGCCATTGTCCACACTGAGCACATCCAACTGGTCGTTCAACAGCTTGATCGCCGGCAATATCCGGTCCCGGTGCATACCACCGGGATACAGGTCACTCGGACGAAAGTTGGAGGTCGTCACAAACCCCACACCGTTGTCAAACAAGGCCGACAGCAAGCGGTGCAAGATCATGGCATCCGTAATGTCAGCCACATGGAATTCGTCAAAACAGATCAAACGGAACCGCTTGGCCATGCGCTTGGCCAACTCATCCAGTGGATTCACCGTGCCCTGCATATCCGCCAATTCACGGTGCACTTCCCGCATGAACTCGTGGAAATGCAAACGGGTCTTGCGTTTCAAGGGCACAGCGTTGTAAAAGCAATCCATAAGAAAGCTTTTACCGCGCCCCACCCCACCAAACATATACACCCCACGGGGGATGTCGGGTCGGTTGATCAACTTCTTCAAGGCGTTGGAACGCTTTTCCTTGAAGGCTGACCACTCCAAGGCGCAACGCTCCAACGCGTCCACAGCACGCAGTTGCGCCGGATCTGCGGTGTAGCCTCTGGCGGTCAACTCCGCCTCGTAGGTCTGCCTGACACTCAATGAGGGTGACTTCACTGTGTTACTGCTATTTATTTAATAGCTGCTTGCGCAGTATCCACGGGGGCTAGAGGCCATTTTCATATCTAATTTTTTAGAAGTTCAACGTCCGCTTATCCACCGCCAAAGCAGCTTCCTTGGTGGCTTCGCTCAAAGACGGGTGCGCATGGCAGATGCGGGCAATATCCTCAGCACTAGCTTTGAACTCCATGGCCACCACGGCTTCCGAGATCAACTCGCTGGCTTGTGGGCCAACAATGTGTACCCCCAGAATTTCGTCAGTCGTGGCATCCGCCAAAAACTTGACAAAACCCGTGGTGTCACCCAGCGCGCGGGCACGGCCATTGGCCAGGAACGGGAAAGAACCCGCCTTGTATGCCACGCCATCGGCCTTAAGCTGCTGCTCGGTACGGCCGACCCAGGCAATCTCTGGGCTGGTGTAGATCACCCAAGGTACGGTATTGAAGTTGACAT
>CAJASG010000690.1 GCA_903944555.1 uncultured beta proteobacterium | reverse complement strand
GGCAAGGGCGGGGGCTAGCGCATGGCATCAAGCAAGGTGCTTAACCGTGGCGATTGATCGTACCGCCCCACTGACTGCACCACTGTGGAGTGGCCGTATGGTGGAGTGGGGGATTCTGGTGGTCTTGGTGCTGGTGCTGGCTGGGGTGTTCGGACGGCAGGTGCGGGTGGTACAGGGCCAAGCTGAGTTGGCGGCAGTCCAATCCACCTTGGGCGCCCTGCGTACGGCATTCGTCATAGAGCACCTGCAGCAAACCGTGAAGTCAACGCAGCCTGGTGTGGCTGCTTTGCAACGCAACCCTTTTCTGCTGCTGAAAGAACCACCGGTCAATTATGCGGGTGAATTTTCCGTGCTGAAGATGGATGCGGTTGTGCCGAGAAGTTGGGTGTTTGATCCCGATTGCGAATGCATCGGGTACCTGCTGTTGCATCCGCAATGGCTGGAGAGCCCCCCGGATACCGCCGTCGTGTGGTTTCGCATTAGTGCGCCGCCTGGGCCGCTGTCCATCACCCCGTTGCATACTTATATTTGGCAGGGACAAGTTGTGAATTAGCAGTGAAGGGCAGAAAAGGCAGAGAATTCTGGTCGATTTGTGATTTAAGTCATGTACTTACCGCGTAAAGTTCACGCACAAGGCGATGTCATTGGACTAAAATTTCAAAATGGTGTAACAGCCGAACGACGTTGGAGCTTGGTTTGCTGACCGGGCACCCCAAAATATTTTTTAAAAGGTAGACGATATGAAACAAGCACAACGCGGTTTTACTTTGATTGAATTGGTGATGGTGATCGTCATTCTGGGCGTGTTGGCCGCAGTGGCGTTGCCAAAGTTTGTCGATTTGAAGACGGATGCACAGCAGGCTGCGGTTGACGGTGTGGCGGGCGCTTTGGCTTCTGCCTCTGCGATTAACTACGCTGCAAATCGCGTCACTCCCGCAAAGGGCGTAACCGTTGGCATTGCATGCTCTAATTTGAGTGCACTCCTTCAAGGTGGCCTGCCTTCAAGTGTTTCCAATACTGGCGTTATTGCTGCCGGTGCAGGTACCTGTACCGTGACGTCCACGTCAAGCGCCGCAATCTCCCGGACCTATACCGCTGTAGGCGATTGAGGCCTGCGGTTTAGTTAAGCAGCCCTTAAAGTTGCATTCAAAAAGCCGCCTAATTTGGGCGGCTTTTTTACATCTGTTCTCGGTATGGCAAGGGTACTAAGCTGCGGTAGTCATTCTTTCGATCTGCAGGTACCAACACCAAACCGCGCCTAAAGGCCGCCAGTGCTTTGACGTTATCCTGAATAGCATCACTTGTGTAAATTTTGCCTAGTCGAAAATATCCGTCAGCTGCGTGTTCAGGCCAAGTTTGGTTTCGCAGTTCCAGCGACCGAATAGCCAGTGACCAATCCTGTGTTTTGAGCCCCATGGCATAGCCCGTTTGCAACAGTGCGAAGTCAAAGCGACCTTGGTCGTAAGCACGAGTGATTTTCTGCACTGCCAGGGAATCCTGACCTGTGAGTCCCAGCAACGTGACCTCCAATGCCAATGATCCGATCGCATCCGGTTCCAGCCGTTGCCACCGATGCACGGCATCCAAGGCACGCGTGTTCTCTCCGCGTTGCGCATACCCCCGAGCAAGATTGGACCAAATGGCCGCAATATGCGGGCGCGACGTAGCCACCGATTCCCAAATCCAGATCGCATTTTCCCAATCGCCGAGCCTTGCCAGTTGATCGGCCGCCATGGGTGTGAGCTTGCGGTAATGGGAATTGATCGCAATGCCGTCCCTGATATTTTTCAATAGCAGTGCTTCGCGCTCCGGCGACGGCGCGCCCCCCGCCTGGCTTAATTTGGCCGCCGCGTTGCCCATCTGGATTGAACTGACGATTTTGCGTTCTGCTTCAGCGGCTTGGTAGGTGATGAAGACGGCCAGGGCAAAGCAAGCTATCAGGGGTGGCAACAGCGCTCGCGACAGCGTGGGCCGCCAGCGCAAGGAGTGTGCGAAAAACGCTTCTTTAAATCCAAGGCGCGCATCGGATGCTGCCAATAGGGAAAAATTCAGCACCAACAGAGCGCCGGTGCTGGCCAGCCGCCAAGGGAAGCCTGCGTTGCTCACCATCAGCAATGCCAACATGCTGGCCAATGCGATGGCGCGCAAAGGCGCTTCTTGCGACTGAGTCCCCATCAGTCGCCATGTTTTTCCAGCGGCAACCAGCAAATAGGCAAACAGTACCGCCAGAAACAAGCCGCCGACCACCGCACCGTATTCGGCGAGCAGTTGCAGGTACTCGTTGTGGGCGTAATAGTCTGTTTCGAAAGCATTGTCAGGACCCTGAAAAAGAGGAATCTGGACTTCCCATGCTCCGGCGCCTACACCGGTCAGCGGTGTGGCCATCACCATGCGGGCGGTCGCCTTCCACATGACCGCGCGAATAGAAAAGGACCCGGCGGTGTACTCCGTCGGCTTGGTGATGGAAGAAGTACGCCACAGGCTGCGTTGCAGGGCGCTGGGGTTGCCGCTCTCTTGCGCAACACTTTGGTTTTGTGCGGGTACGGAGCCCAAAACCAACAAGCCTCCAACCAGGACCAGGCCCACCAGTAGTTTGTTGGTTTTGGACCAGCCCGAAAAGGCGAATTGGGGTCGGTACCGCAGCAAAATTAGCGCAAACACAGGCATCAGCACCATCAGCGTAACCAGTGCAGAGCGTGTGCCGGTCATCATGATCGCAACCACTTCGAGCACCACGGACAGCGCCATCCAGGGTAGCCAGCGCGATGCACGCATATTGGCCAGCAAGTAGACCGAGAACGGCAAGGCACCGACCGCGTATTCGGCAAAGAAGTTGCGGTTCACGAACGTGGACGATGGACTCGCGCCTTGCGGGAAAAGCGAGAAATCCAGCCAGAATTGCAGCGCCACCCAAGCGCTGGCCACCACCGCACCCCCGTGAATACCCCACAGCAGCGTTGGCAGGTTTTCCCGAGTCAGTGTGTTTAAACCCAGCCACAGCAGCAAGGCCAGCAAAAACCACCGAATGGCTTCGGCCCCTGCCAAATAGGCGTGCGACCACACCATGCTGCCCAGGGCATACGCCATCAGCACCAATGGCAGCCACACCAGGCCATGCCACAGCAGGGGCTCAGTGCGATCACGTTGCTGCCAAAAAAACACCATTGCGGCACCCAGCGTGCCAAATGCCACCAGCGCGGATTTCAGGGTGTCTTGCAGCATGAGCTCACTGGGCACCCCAAGGGCGGGCACCAAGAACATCATCCACGCCAGCAGGGTGCTGGGTTGAAGCCGCTGACGCAGCAAGGAATGGCGTAAGAGGGGGGTGAAAGCATGCATACTGCGCAGAGCATAATGCACGCGGTGAAAAGTGCTGGTGTAGCCTGAAAATAAGTGATCAAATGTGGACCTAGCCCCCGTACTACCTGCGCAAGCAGCTATAAAAATAGTAGCAATATATTGAGCGTAATGCCTGCCAAAATCCCGCCATTGCTTCAGTTCAACGCATGCCGACCGCTGCGGTTGGGTCAGTGCGGCTTCACGTTGATTGAGTTGATCATGGTGATCGTCATCTTGGGGGTGCTGGCGGTTTTCGCGGCACCGCGCATTTTGAACACGGGCGATTTCACCCAGCAGGGTTTCCATGACGAAACCTTGTCCTTGCTGCGTTACGCTCAGAAGACGGCCATTGCACAGCGGCGTACGGTGTGCGTCACGCTGGCAGCAACTGGCGTCACCATGATGATGGATACGAATTCTCCGCCCGACGGCGCGTGTGATACAGCCCCCACTCTGCCCAATACGCCACGGGGGGGCAGTGGGCTTGTCGGCTCGGTTGGGTCATTCAACTTCACATCTTTGGGCAACACCGATCAGGCCGCAAGGGTCACGATCACGATAGTGAACAGTTCGGCAATTGCGGTCGAAGCAGATACGGGCTATGTGCATGACTAGACTTCGCCAACGGGGCTTCACGCTGATTGAGCTCATCATCTTCATCGTGGTGATCAGCGCCGGTCTGGCCGGTATCCTGTCCGTGATGAACACCGTGGTCAAGTCCAGTGCTGACCCCATGGTGCGCAAACAGACCATCGCGATTGCAGAATCTTTGCTGGAAGAAATACTGTTGAAGGAATTCGCCAATCCTGCCGGAGGTGACACAGGAACATCGCGAAAATTATTCGACGATGTGAGTCAATACTCGGGCTATAGCACGCCCGTATGCACGGTTTGTACGCCTCCAACAACCGCGACGCCCCCCGGTTGCGGAGTGGTCGACATGCTGGGCGACCAGGTCAAGTCATTGTGTGCATACAACATTTCGTCGGTCGCAATAGATCCTGCCGCTACTTTGGGAACTCAGACGGTAAAAAAAGTCACCGTATCGGTCACCGGTCCGCAGGGGGTAGTCACCCTGACAGGTTATCGCGGGAACTACTAGCCATGCGTGCACGTCACTACGTTCCTAAATTCCAAAGCGGCTTCACGCTGGTGGAGTTGATCATGGTGATTGTCATCATGGGGGTGATTGGCGGCATGGTGTCCGTGTTCATGAAAAGCCCGATCGACGCCTACTTTGCCAGCGCCCGGCGTGCCGCTCTGACGGATGTGGCGGACACCACCGTCCGGCGTATTGCGCGCGATCTGCGCAAGGCGCTGCCCAACAGCATTGGCACCTCCGGGGACAATAAATGCATTGAGTTCATCCCCACCAAAACGGGGGGGCGTTACCGGGCCGAAGAACTAGTTGCCGGCGATAGTCTCGTGTTTGGGGTTGCCGATACCACCTTCAATATCTTTGGCCAAAATAGTTTGCTCCCAGTGGACCAGCAAATCGCCATCGGCGATGTGATTGTGGTCACCAATTTTGGCTTCGGCGTGGCGGACGCCTATGCCAGTACCAATACGGCCGTGGTTTCCAATGTGGTGAGTGGCGCCGAGACGGTTGTCACCATGGCCAGCACCGCGTTTGACGTGGCACTGGCATCGCCCAACTACCGTTTTCAAGTGGTCCCAGGCAACGAGCGGGTCGTCGCCTTTGTCTGTGATGGATCAAACTTGTACCGCATCACCAAAACGACATTTGGCCATATTTGCCCTGCTTCGGGATCGGTCACGGTGGCGGCCACCGATCCCATCCTTGCACGCAACGTCACCTATGCCGCATGCAACTTCAATTACAGCGGCTCAGACTTGCAACGCAACGCACTTATCAGCATGAATTTCCAGCTGTCAGCCGACGGTGAGACGGTCAGTCTGCAGCACGAAGTGCATGTGAATAACACCCCATGAGGCCTATCTTGCACCGAACTGAACAAGGCTTTGCCGCCATTGCTGCCATCTTCTTGGTGGTGGTGCTTGCTGCGTTGGGTGGGTTTATGTTGACGTTCTCCAACACCCAGCAACTCACCTCGGCGCAAGACATGCAAGGCACTAAGGCCTATTGGGCCGCTCGGGCGGGGTTGGATTGGGGGATTGGCAGTATTGTTGCCAGCAGCACTGTTCCACCGGCCTGCCCGCCCGAGCCCAATGCGACGCCTGCGACGTCGACAACCATCTTGGCCACAGCCTTCGACGGTGGTTTTACAGTCACGGTGAGCTGCTCACGAGCGAGCTTCCTGGAGGGCTCAGCGGTGGCAAACCGGTTCATTTACACCTTCACATCTGTGGCGAAGTCGGCTGCAAATATCGGTACCATCGGCTTTGTTGAGCGCAGTTTGACTGCGACCATGGAGAGGTAGCTATGCTGACAACATACTTTACAAAACTTGGCTGTAATGGCTTTAGTTAGTGCGCAACCAGCTACTAAATAAATAGCAAATGAGGCCAAAATGACCAAATTATTTGGTGTGCGATCGCTGCGACCAATTTTGCAGGGCATGTGCCTCTGGGTTGGCGTCGTCGTTGCCTTGACCGCACACGCAACCACTGCTAACTTTACAAGCTCCACAACCTGGGTAGCCCCAAGCGGAGTGACATCGGTTACGGCTGAGGTTTGGGGTGGCGGTGGCGCAGGCGGCGGGCAAAATCAGAACTCGGATGGCGGCGGTGGCGGCGGTGGCGGTGCTTATTCCAAGAAAAACACGATTACTGTGGTGCCTGGCAATAGCTACACCGTATCTGTGGGCTTGGGCGGAGTCGGCATTGCGGGGACCACCGGTGGCAACGGGGGGGACTCCTATTTTGTCAATGCCACAACGGTCATGGCCAAAGGCGGTATTGGTGGCTCACCGTCTACGGGCACACCGCCTGCGGGTGGTGCCGGTGGGTCGGCATCTTCGGGTGTTGGCGATGTCAAGTACGACGGCGGGCAAGGCGGGCGTGGGCGCGATAACAGCAATGGCCTTGGTGCGCCGGGCGGTTCATCCGCTGGCACGGCTTCCAATGGAGTCAGCGGCACTAACCCCTATTCCACACAGACGCCTGGTACGCCGCCCACTGGCGGTGGCATTGGTGGCGAAGGTGGTGGCACTTGGGACGGGACGCTGGGTGGTTGGAACGGGGCTGCGCCTGTTTCTGGCAATGGCGGTGGTGGCGGTGGGTCGGACGAGGGGTCCGGAATGCTGGGTGGAGATGGAGCACCTGGAAAAGTAATATTGACCTACACGGGTCCTCCAACAGCAGTGTCAATCAATCGGATAAGTTTCAACCCTGCGTCTGCGAATCAGACGGTCTCTTGGCTTGTGACGTTTTCTGAGAGTGTCACGGGTGTTGATTCGGGCGACTTTTCCCTCATTCAGACTGGGGGCGTAACCGGTGCCACGGTTACGTCGGTGTCCGGGAGTGGCACCACTAGAACGGTAACAGTCGGCACCGGCACGGGTGCTGCCGGCGCACTTGGGCTAAATCTCCTGGACAACGAAACTATCACCAGCGTGGCGGGCAGCGTTGCTTTGGGCGGTGCCGGCCCCACCAACGGAAACTTCACTGGACAAACCTACACGCTGATTGCCACGGTGTGCACCGGTGCGGCCGACATCCTTTTTTGTGATGATTTTGAGCGCGCGAACGTGGGCAGTGTGGGCAACGGCTGGACGGTGACCCCAGCCAATGCAGGCAACTGTTCAGGGACCGCAGGTAATACAGCGTGTGCAGGCATCGATAGTGATATTCCGCCCTTTAATACCTACGCCAATCCGCGCCCAAACCCCTCTCGGGCCATGTTTACCCGCTGGGCTGTCGTGTCGGTTGACAGCAAGGTGATCGATCTGTCGGTGACGACCGGGGCACAGCTGAGCTTCTGGATACGCCGTGGGCGTGACACCTTTAGTGAATGCCCGGAGGCCGCAGGGGAAAACTATTTGGTGCAGTACTACGCCAGTGACAACACCTGGAAGACGTTGGCGCAGTACCCTTCCAGCCCGACTGCTTCTGCGTGCGACGGGAAAATTTTCACCCCCACCATAGAGCTGCCACCAGACGCATTGCACGCCGGATTCAAGATGCGCTTCTACCAGCCTTCGGGCAGCGGTGACGACAATGGCGGCACGGGCGGCGGTGCGACCGGCGTGGTCGGCTATGACTATTGGCACATGGATGACGTCGTGATTCGCAAAATCACAGCGCCAACATATGTTGGCGCTTTTTGCGACAACTTTGAAGCCGGATTGAGCCGCTGGAGCATCAGCGCCGAGAACTATTCTTCCGGAAATATCGGGGATGCCTCTATTGGGTCGATTGCCTATCAGTCTCCCAACTACGAGTTGGATATGGGCTGGGGCTACGTCACCGCGTCGACCTTCAAAACCAACCTCACAGGCGTATCCGGGAACATCACGTTCTGGGTCAAAAGCGGCACGGGGACGCGGGACCCGACCACGAATCAGAACTTGGTGGTCGAATACCTCAACAGTGCGGGGGGCTGGACTACGCTGAAGACTTATCTGGGTACGCTGGCGGCTGGCTCCGTTGACTCCTTCAGTGTAGCGCTCCCTGCGGACGCCAAGCACGCAGGCTTTCGCTTGCGTTTCCGGCAGCTGGCCGGTAGTGGTTACGGCAAGAGCTATTGGCACATTGACGACGTGTGTGTGGGTAATGCGGTCGCCACTTCCGATATGGCATTGACCAAGACCGGTGATACGACGCTGGTCCCTGGCACTGATACGTCGTACACCTTGAAGGCCACTAACAACGGTCCGGATGCCTTGTCGGGTGCTATTCAGGTCATTGATACTTTGCCCAGCGGGCTGTCCTATTTGTCGGGAAGCGGTTCGGGCTGGACATGTTCCGCCAACGCCCAAGTCGTTACATGCAACTGGCCAGGCACACTTGCCAACGGTGCCTTAGCGCCTGATTTGGTCATTACTGCATCTGTTGGGGCCGGTGTTACCGGAAGCCTGACCAACACTGCAGTACTGTCCGGTACAGGCAACGACCTGACCACCGGCAACAACACCGCAAGCTTCACCAGTGGCAACTTCATCCCTTATTTCATCTTTACCAACAGTGCCTGTGCTGACGGTATTGCAATTGGTCAGGCGGGGCAGACCTGTGGTGCTGTCACGTGGACATCGATGGTTGCGGGGCAGGACAAAACCGGCATCTACATTACGGCAGTGAATGCCTCTGGCGTGCCCACCAAGCTGAGCTCCAGTGGCTCGACCACCGTCAGTACCCAATTTGGGTTGACCTGCCACGACCCAATTGCCAATGCGGGAGTGCAGGCCACGTTTACCGCCACTGCGGCTGCGCTGCCCTTGTGCACAGGCAGCGGTGCCGACCCGACCAGTTGGTCGACGGCTACGAGTCTGACGTTTGTATCAGGTGCGCCCAGTGTTGCCACTTCATACACTTTTACCTATGCGGACGTGGGGATTGTCGAGCTATTTATGCGCAACAGCGTTGCCACCAGCCAAGTTGGCAAGAGCGGCCACTTCGTGGTTAAGCCTGCGGGGTTTGTGCTGTCGGGCATCAAATGCACAACCTATGCTGCAGGCACATGTGCAACGGCCGCAATTGCCAGCCCGGGGAATAACCCGGCCGCCGCCACTGCCGCTGGTTCGGCATTTATTCAAGCGGGGCAACCATTTTCAGTAACGGTCACGGCCGTCAATACTTCTAATGTTGCGACACCGAATTTCGGACAAGAACAAACGCGAGAAGGTGTGCAGCTTGATGCTGCGTTGGTCCTGCCATCAGGGGGCAACGCCGCGGCACTGAACAACGCAAGCGCATTTGGTAGCTTTGTTTTGGGCGTGGCCACGGGCACTACGTTCAACTGGCCCGAGGTGGGCATCATCACACTGACCCCGTCACTGGCGGACGGCGACTATCTTGGTGCTGGGGACGTGGTGGGCACCACGACGGGCAATGTCGGGCGGTTCTATCCTGACCATTTTTCAATAGCGGCAGGAACGGCGGCCCAAGCGTGCAGCAATGCCTTCACCTATTTCGGTCAGGATGGTGTGACCACCCCCTTCACGCTGACCGCGCAGAACCAGGCCAATGCGCCAACCCAAAACTACACAGACAGTTTTGCCAAGCTATCGCTGACAGCTTGGGTTGCGGCACCAGCCTCGGTAGCATCACCAGGGTACGGTTTTAGTGCGGCGACACTCCCGTCTGGTGCGGCGTTGTCGACCAGCACAACCGCGCCAACGGGTTCCTGGCCCAGTTTGCTTGGGGCTCAGGCAAATCGAGGGGTGGCCACCATCTCTGCAAAACACAAAGTTAGTCGGCCAACCGCATTGACCGGAGTCACAGGCATAACCATTAGCGCTACGCCAGTCGACTCCGACGGGGTGACCATGGCCACCGCAGCGGTGGCGTCTGCATCGAATTTCTACTATGGTCGTCTGCGCATGTTGAATGAATATGGCTCAGAGCTACTGGCTCTGCCCATGTCATTGACGACCCAATATTGGACTGCAAGCGGGTGGGTATTGAATTCGCTGGACAGTTGCACAAGTTTGCCCATGCCGACCGCAGCCAGTGGGCTGGTATTTGGTGCTGGCAACCTCGCAGCAGGTGAGACGACGCCTAGCATCAATGGTGTCGCCATAGGCAGTGGCACATTGCTATCCGGCAACGCAGGTTTCAGCCTCACGAAGCCCGGAGTCGGGAATAATGGCTTTGTAACGATAACAATGTCGACCCCTGCATGGTTGAAGTTTCCATGGATAGCCGCAGGAGTAGATGCAGACGCTTCCGCCCGCGCCACCTTCGGTATCTACAAAAGCCCGTTGATCTATCGTCGGGAAAACTATTAAGGTGTACGGCATATTTTTGGTAAACAATGCACGAACCCTTGTGCAGCGCTTTTTGATTGCGTCAATAGCTACTAAAATGAGAGCAAATGGTTTCCCCTCACCCACTGTCCATGATTGTCGCGACGCCCATTATTTATAACTTGCCCTTGCGGAGCGCTTGCTAACCATGCGTTGGCCCTGGAAACGCAAGTCCTCACAAGACCAGTTGGTCGTGTCTTGGTCGGCGCAAACGTTTGCGTTTGTGCGGGCGAGTGTGGGTGCGGCTGGGTTGTTTGAAATCCAGCAGATGGGGGTGGAACGGCAAGGGGCCGACAGCCTGCCTGACTTTGTGCACCGCTTGCAGGCGTTGGGACTCAAGGGGCGTGAGGTGCAGGTGATGCTGCAGCCAGAGCAATACCAGTTGTTGCAAATTGATGCGCCCGCAGTGGCCCCCGAAGAGTTGCGCTCGGCGGCCCGCTACCAAATACGTGAAATGGTGCAGTCCCATATTGACGACATCACGCTGGATGTGATGCGTGTGGGGGATGGCAAGCAGAAAGAAAAAGGTGCCGGCGCGTTGTTTGTGGTTGCAGCAACCAACGCCGTGGTGCGTGAGGTGTTGGACTTGGGGGATGCGCTGCATTGGTCCGTTCCCGTGATCGATATTCAGGAGACCGCGCAACGCAACCTGCAAAGTGCCTTGGCCGCACGCGATGGCAAGGCCGACCGCGCGAATGCCGCCTTGGTGTTGATCGACGGGCACCAAGCGGTGCTCACCATCAGTGCCAACGAAGAGTTGTTCTACACCCGGCGCCTGGAGTTACCAGAGGGGTTTATGGCTATGACGTGGAGCCAGGTGACGGAAGCGAACTCTGCGTCCGACGATGTTTTCACTCCGGTGGGCGAGTACGTGCCGGATTACAGCGTTGGGGGTGCTGCTTATGGTACCGATTACTCGGCAAATCCCAGCACTACGGGAAAATCCAACGACGCAGGCATTGGCGTAGGCAGCCAGGGTGACCGTGACCGCGTGCAACGGTTTGTGGTCGAGGTGCAGCGCTCTTTGGATTTATGGGATCGGTCTTGGTCGAGCCTGCCCCTGGCAGGGCTGCGCGTGTATGCGGGGGAGCGTACGGTGGAGTTGGTTGAATGGCTGAGTCGCGAAACCGGTCAGGTGGTGTCGGCGCTGGATGCGGAAGCCTTGTTTACCGGCTTGCAGGCTGTGCCTGTGGCGGATCAGGCGGTTTGTTTGCCGCTGCTGGGTGTGCTGCTGCGCACCGAGAGCCGAAAACTCTGAGCCCCAGCCATGCCCCAGCAAATCAATCTATGCACCCCCATTTTGCTCACGCAGAAGAAGTACTTTTCTGCGCAGACCATGGCGTTGACGCTAGGGCTGTTCATCGCTTTGGGTGGCTTTTTGTGCGCAGCATGGGTGTGGAGTCTGCACAATGCCAGCTCTGGGTATAGCCAAGCCATGACGAGCAAGGCCCGCGAGATTGAAAGCCTTCAGGCCGCCATTCAACGCAGCAAAGCCAGTGCCGCTCCGGTAGATCCGGCACTGGTTCAGCAACTGCAAGAGCGCCGTAAAGCGGTGCAACAGCGGGGGCAAGTGCTCGTGGCTCTGCAAGAAGGTCTGTTGCGTCCTGGGGAGGCCCATTCGGACCGGCTCTTGTTGGTGGCGCGCAGCATTCCGGCCGTAGTTTGGGTGACGGAGGTCAAGGCCGATTCAACCCGGTTTGAGATCAGCGGCTTCACATTGGAGTCGGCCGCACTCAATACATGGGTCGGCGCTTTGGCGGGCAGCCCTTTGATGCGCGGCTTGAAACTGGCTGCGGTGAAGGTGGAAAACACGCAGGCAGCACAACTTAACGTACCCGTAACGGCAGCCGCGGCAAGCGCGAGCCCTTCTGTTGCAACCCGCGCCGTGTGGTCGTTTAATTTGGTCAATGTGGAGCCGCCGCCCGCAGTGAGCGCCATCAGTCCCAACGGGGCCAAGCCATGATGAACAACCTCAAGCTTTGGTGGAACAAGCAGGCGGCGCGTATTGATGCGCTGAGTTTGCGTGAGCGCGCATTTCTATTTGTTTCAGTGATTGCGTGTTGCATGGCACTGGCCGATGTGGTGTGGCTGTCGCCTGCCCAAATGGCCCACAAGCAAGTGAAGCAGCGCTTCGACACACAAAGCGCTGAGTTGGATCGTTTGCGCGGGGATCTAAAAACAATGGCCCAGCCGGTGGACGCCAGCAAGGTGGTGCGCGACGATCTGCAACGAGAAGCCGACCAGCTGGAGGCGGTCAACCA
This sequence comes from uncultured beta proteobacterium, assembly GCA_903944555.1. Lineage (GTDB taxonomy): Bacteria > Pseudomonadota > Gammaproteobacteria > Burkholderiales > Burkholderiaceae_C > Allorhodoferax. The sequence goes on along the minus strand of CAJASG010000690.1, from coordinate 5,678 downwards.
GAGCATCAGCACGCTGGCGCCCGTCGCCGAGGGTGGCCCCGCGCTGGAGCAGGTACTGGTGCAGTTTTTGCGTCGCCATGATGGCTTGACGCTTCTCAGCGTGGGCACCTTGGCAAAGGAGCTTGCAAGCACGCCCGGTGCCGCGGCGGCGTCGATGCCGGTGGGTTTGACCAAGCGGGGGTTGGAGTTGAAGGTGTCTGGGCCTTACCCGGAACTGGTGCGGTATGTGAAGACGCTAGAAAATGCGCTGCCAAGCCTGCGCTGGGGGATGATGCAGCTCAAGAGCGAGAAGCAACCGCCTGAGCTCACCTTGCAGGTGTATGTTGTGGGAGCGCAGCCATGATGCAACTGAAGTTCCCCTCCATTTTCCTGGCCTTGATGTTGTTGGTCACACTGCGTGTGCATGCCCAGGATGCGCGGGATCCGACCTTGCCACCGCCAGAGGTAGGTGTGGCGCCAGGCGCGGCTGCTGCATCGCCCTTGGGGGATGAAGGGATTGCGGTCATCGTGCGTGATGGCAAGTCATTTCTGATGGTGGGTACCCGTTTGTATTCTCCCGGAGAAAAGGTGGGGCTGCTGCGTGTGGAACGTATTACCGAAACCGAGGTTTGGTTGCGCGACGGCCAAGCGCTGCACAAAGTGCCGCGTTTTGCCGATATTCAACGTAGCGTGACTAGGCCCCTGCCGGCTTGCGCAACCGATGCCGCACAGCCTGAGAAGGGTAAAAAACCGAGCAAAATCAAGGAGAAGGCCGCCAAGCCTAAGGCCGCTCCCAAAGTCGTCCCCTGTGACGCCATCCCATCGTGAGGTTTGACTAAATGTTTTGTATTGATGCACGCCATGTGGCTCTTGTGTTGGGTGTCGGTTTGTTGACCGGTTGTGCGTCGGAGCGACCCTCGCGCACGCCCGATGTTGCCGCCGCTGTTCGCGCCGAATTGCCGCCACTTGCAGTGGCCAAGGCCCCAATGGCGGTGCCTGCCCGTGTTAGCGATGCCTTGGCGGAGCCTGCTCCGCCCGCGGCACCCCTGCCGGCGGAGCCTCGGTTGGACCTGCTGGTGAACAATGCAAAAGCCCGTGAGGTGTTTTTGGCCATCGTGGCAGACACCCGCTACAGCATGTTGATGCACCCCGATGTCGCAGGAACCCTGTCGGTGACCCTGCGCGGTGTGACCGTCAGCGAGGCACTGGAAGCCATTCGCGATGTGTACGGTTACGATTTCAAGATCGACGGGCGCCGCATCACCATTTATGCACCTACGCTGCAGACCCGCATCTTTACAGTGAATTACCCCAACTCGCAGCGGACTGGCACCAGTGAGTTGCGCGTGTCGTCGGGCGGCGGGCAGAGCAGCGGCACTGGTAGCTCGGGCAACGCCAATACCACCAGCAATAGTGGTGGAAACACCACTTCCAGCAGCAGCACCTCGCAGCCGGAAAGCAGCCGCGTGTCGACATCTTCCAAGACCGATTTTTGGTCGGAGTTGTCCGGCGCTGTAAGAGGCTTGGTGGGCTCGGGAGAGGGCCGTAGTGTGATTACCAGTCCTCAGGCCGGCATCATGGCCGTGCGCGCAATGCCTGACGAGTTGCGTCAGGTGGAGAAATTCCTCAAGGCTGCCCAGATTGCGGTGGAGCGTCAGGTGATGCTGGAGGCCAAAGTGGTAGAGGTGGAGCTGCGCGACGGCTTTCAAAGCGGCGTGAACTGGGCCGCGTTTGGCAATGACGGCACCACCAGTGTGGTGGCTGGCGTGTTGGGCAGCGGAGTTGCAAACACCAACCCATTTTTGGCGAGCGGCACCAATGTGTTGTCCGGCGTGGTGCCGATTCCATCTGTGGCCACGGGCGGGGGGCTGTTCGGCCTGGCCTTGGCCACCACCCAGTTTGGTGCAGTGCTGGGCTTTTTGGAAACGCAGGGGGATGTTCACACGCTGTCCAGCCCACGCGTGGCCACACTGAATAACCAGAAGGCGATTTTGAAGGTCGGCACTGACGAGTTCTATGTGACCAATGTGTCGGGCGGGTCCACTGCAGCTTCTACCAGCACGACCACGGCCAGCACCACGCTGCCCACGTTGACGCTCACGCCGTTCTTTTCGGGCATTTCACTGGATGTCACGCCACAGGTGGATGACGGCGTCAACGTCACGTTGCATGTGCACCCCTCGGTCACCACGGTCACGGAAAAAACCAAGCAAATTGATCTGGGCAGCGTCGGTAACTACCGTCTGCCGCTGGCGTCCAGCAGCGTGAACGAAACCGACACGCTGGTGCGCATTCAGGACGGCAGCATTGTGGCCATTGGCGGCTTGATGCAAATGGAGTCCAGCCGCAATGTGTCGGGCTTGCCGGGTTCCAGCAGCTTGGGCGTGTTCTCGTCCTTGTTTGGCAACAAGGCTGTGGCCAGTCGCAAGAAGGAAGTGATCGTGTTGATCAAGCCCACCATCATTCGTACCGCTGCTGATTGGGAGGCGCAGACCCGCCGCACCCACGCCTTGCTGGACACGATCGACGCCAGCCGCGCGCGGGTGATCAGCATCGACGGTGGTGCGGCCAAGTAATGTACCTGGGGCACTTTTCACTGCGGGAGGCCCCGTTTTCGATTACACCGGACACTGATTTTTTCTACCCGCACGAGGGCGCGCAGGCGTCACTCAATATGCTGCTGGTGGCGCTGCGCAGCGGTGAGGGTTTTGTCAAAGTGGTGGGGGACTTGGGGTGCGGCAAAACGGTGTTGTGCCGTCAGTTGCTTAAAACCCTGCAAGGCGAATGCGTCACCGCCTACATCCCCAACCCCGACATGGGGCCGGACGATTTGTTGATGGCCCTGATCAAAGAGCTCAACGTCGATGTCGCGCCACCTTACAGCCGACATAAGATTTTGAACGCTTTACATGAGTGCTTGCTCGGCCATGCGCGGGAGGGGCGCCGCGTGGTGGTGTGTATCGACGAAGCGCAGGCCATTCCCGTGCGGACTGTGGAGAGCATTCGCTTGCTTTCGAACCTGGAAACCGAGAAACGCAAGTTGCTTCAGCTGGTGCTGTTGGGGCAGCCTGAGCTGGACGACAAACTGGCCTTGCCGGAAATCCGCCAACTGTTACAGCGTATTACGTTTAGCGAATACTTGGGGCCCATGCAGCATGGCCGCGTGGGGGTGTACTTGCAACACCGCTTGGCGATTGCCGCGCGGGATGAAAACACCGACACCCATGTGTTCGAGCCCGGCGCGGCGCTGGCCATTGCCCGTATGAGCGGCGGTGTGCCGCGCCTGATTAATATTTTGGCGCACAAATGCCTGATGCTGGCTTATGGGGAAGGCGTGCACCGAGTCACCGCCGCCCATTTGCGCCTGGCCGCCAAAGACACCCCGGGAATTGTGGTGCGCTCAAGGTGGGCAGGCTTGTGGGCACGATGGAGTAAGCGGTGGACTGCAAAGCGGAAACCCACCGCACTGCGGCCCGGGGATTCAGCCCAAAGGGGTGCGTCGTGAGCGTGATCAACAAGATGCTGCGGGATCTGGACCACCGCCAGCCATCCAACGCGAGCACTTCCAGCGTCGACCCGGCACCAGGGCTGCGGGACGGCACGGTTAGCGTTGCGCCCGGAGCGTTGTTCGCGCAGGGTGGGGGCGCGGCCCGTTCCTACCGTTGGTATTGGGTGTTTTTGACCGCAGTTGTAATGGCGGGCACCGCGTGGTTCTGGCAGGCGGGGTATTTGGAGATGTTCTCTGCCAAAGTCGCAGAGGCGCCAACGCCGATGCCGACGACACCTGTGCCCGTGCCATTGCCGACTCCGAGCGTTGAGCTGCCAGCGCCGGCGCCCGCTGAAACAGCAGCTTCCCCGGAAGCTACCGTTGTAGAGGCCCCGGCCCTGACACCGACCCCGATTCCAGAGCCCATCGAACCCGTGGCCATTCCCGCGCCACGCGCCACCCCCGCTACCATGGAGTTGCGCATGGACGCCACACTCAGCTTGCGCCGGTTGTTGGAAACAGAGCTCGCACCTGTCAGTACGAAAGTTAAGAAGCTGGACGCAGAAAAACCGGTGGCGCAGAAGCCGGCGGTAGAGAAACCCGCGTCCAAAGCAGGCAAGGTGGCCAGCTCACCGCCTGCCCCTGCCGCCGCACCGATGCAGCCACCTGACGCGGCACAAGTGGCGCAGCGCCAGCAACAGGCGGGGAAAGATGCCATCGCCCATGCGCAAGGTCTTTGGAATGCGGGCTCCCGTGATTCCGCGATCGATTTGATGCAGGAGGTGCTGGCCGCCACCGAGCGTGCGGCCACGGCAGCGCCTACGCCGGCGAACGTGCAGCTCTTGGGGCAAATGGTGCGGGAACTGACCCGCATGCAGTTGATGGAATCCCGTCCAGCTCCCGTGTTGGAACTTTTGACCCGGTTGGAGCCGGTGCTGGGCAATCAGGCGGACTTGTGGGCGGTGCGTGCCAATGCTGCGCAGCGCCTGGGGCGCCACCAGGACAGTGTGCATGCTTATATGACGGCCTTGCAGTCACGCCCCAATGAGCAGCGCTGGCTCTTGGGAGCCGCCGTGTCGCTGGCGGCCTTGGGCCAGACCGCGAGCGCCGCCGACATGGCGACCAAAGCGCGTGCCGTCGGTGTTGTCAGCAAGGATGTGCTGGCGTATTTGCGCCAGATGGGTGTGCTGGTTAAAGACTAATAATAGCCACAAGCCCCATGGAGTGTGCGCAAGCAGCTCCTAAATTAATAGCAAACTAAACACCGGTTCGCAGCACCCGTCGGTACTGCATCGCCTCGGCAACATGGGCCAGCTGGATGGTGTCGGCACTGGCCAGATCGGCGATGGTGCGGGCGATTTTCAGCGTGCGGTGGGTGCCACGGGCAGACCAGCCCAGTTGCATGGCGGCCGTCTGCAGAAACTTGTGGGCGGCCGGTTCAAGCTGGGCGTGGGCGTCGATTTCTTGCCCGGCCAGTGCGTGATTGGTCTTGCCTTGGCGGGCCGTTGCCCGTGTGCGGGCTTGGCCGCAGCGTTGCTGGATGCTCTCGGTAGACTCGCCGTCGGTGGTGTTCAGCAGTTCGGCAGCGGGCAGGGCGGGCACTTCGATGTGCAAATCGATGCGGTCCATCAGCGGGCCACTCAGTTTGGCTTGGTAGCGGTGCACCTGGTCCGGTGTGCAGCGGCAGCTGTGTGCGCTGGACCCGAGGTAGCCACAGGGGCAGGGGTTCATGGCGGCAATCAGTTGGAAGCGCGCCGGAAACTCGGCACGCCGTGCGGCCCGTGCAATCGTGATGGTGCCGGTCTCCAGCGGTTCGCGCAGGGCTTCCAGCGCGGCCCGGGGAAACTCCGGCAGCTCATCCAGGAACAAAACACCATGGTGTGCCAGGGAGATTTCGCCGGGTCTGGGCGGTGAACCGCCGCCGACCAAAGCCACCGCACTGGCCGAGTGGTGCGGGCTGCAGGTGGGGCGCTGCCCCCAGCGCTCGATACTGAAGCGACCACTGAGGCTGCCAATCGCGGCGCTTTGCAGTGCTTCGTCGCACGACATCTCGGGCAGCAAGCCTGCAAAGCGCTGGGCCAGCATGGATTTGCCAGACCCCGGTGGGCCGACAAGCAGCACACTGTGGCCCCCCGCAGCCGCGATCTCCAGGGCCCGCTTGGCACCGGCCTGGCCTTTCACGTCGGCCATGTCGGGGATCGCTACGCGGGCG
>CAJASG010000689.1 GCA_903944555.1 uncultured beta proteobacterium | reverse complement strand
TGCCGATATGAGCTCCTGTGAGCGCTGCGACGCTTGCTGTCGACTAACGCCCATTGTGGCGTCGAGCTCTGCTCGCCGAGACTCGTACAGCATTCTTTCTTGTTCAACAATCTCAGGGGCTTCCTTTGTCACCTCGGGCGGGGGAATAAACCGTGCGCCGTCTGCCAATGCCTTGAGGCGAGCCGCTTTTGCCAAAAGTGACAAATACTGTGACCGGTTTTCCCGCAAGGAGGACACCATGCGTGTGGGGTCAACCTTCAAAAGCAGGTCACCTACTTTGACGCTTTGGCCTTCTTTAACCAAAATCTCAGAAACGATTCCGCCGTCGAGACTTTGCAGTATTTGAATCTGCCTGGATGGGATTACTTTTCCTTCCCCCCGTGTTACTTCGTCCAACACGGCAAAAGCTGCCCACAGAATCAGAATCGTGACAGCACCCAAACTGAGCCAAACCACAATGCGCGCTCCACGTGGAGTTTGTTCGGCGATAGCCCAATCGGCATTGGCATCAAAATCTGAATCCAAGTCTTGTTGTTTTCCTCCGATGAAGTGGAATGCCCTGTCAATCTGACGGGAGCATCCCTCGTAGAACAGGGTCCATCCTTGGATGAATCGAGCTTTTACAGCAGAAATACCCGTCATGCTGCCCTCCCAATTCTGCCGCCCTGCAGCGCTTCAACCACTTGGGATTTGGGGCCGTCCGCCATGATTTGGCCGTTGTCCAGAACAATCAAACGGTCAACCAGATCCAACAATGCGGTGCGGTGCGTCACCAAAACTACAGTTTTCCCGGTTGTGAAGCGACGCAGTCGCGCCTTCAGCAGGTCTTCGCTTTGGTGGTCCATGGCACTGCTCGGTTCGTCCAATAGCAAAATTGGCGAGTCATTTAGAACGGCGCGCGCAATGCCAACGGCCTGACGTTGTCCGCCAGACAACGACTCGCCGCGTTCACCAATAGCCATGTCAAACCCGCGCGGGTGGCGGTTCGCAAACTCAGTGACCCCTGCGATTTCTGCCGCGGCGATGATGTCTTGATCATCGGCAAATGGTGCACCCAAGGCAATGTTCTCTTTCAGTGTTCCGAAAAACAAACTAACGTCTTGAGATACAAACCCAGCTGCTCGCCGCAACTCTGCTGGGTCAATTTGACGCAAATCAATTCCATCAATAAGAATGGCTCCTGACGTTGGTTGTTGCAGTCCCAAAATGAGCCGTTGAATCGTCGATTTTCCAGAGCCAACGCGTCCGATAAATGCCACACGTTCACCTGCGTGAATCTTGAACGAAACCTTGTTCAAAACAGCTTGTTGCTGACCCGGGTAAGTAAAGCTGACGTCTTTGAACTCGATGGTTCCCTGAAAACCATCACGGTGCAGGAATGCTGCATCATCTGCCCGTTCGGGCTGAGTTTCCATATGTGTTGTGATGGACGCGAGGCCACTCTTGGCGCTGTGAAACTGCATCAGCAATCCCGCGACCTGGCCAAACGGAGCCATAGCGCGTCCGGCGAGCATGGATGCGGCAATGATGGCTCCCATGCTGATTTGGTTGCCGATCAGCAGATACACCCCAACGATCAAAACACCCACAGAAACCAACTGTTGCAGCATTTGCGCAAAATTCATAATGACGGAGGACAGCAGTTTCAGCTTCGTTCCGTTTTGCGCCAAAAATACGGTGGAATGTTCCCATCGGCGCTGGAAGCTGCTTTCCGCCACCATAAATTTGATTGTTTCTATTCCCACCAAACTCTCAACCAGCGTTGCATTTCTCTGGGCCGATGCGCGTGAGGTGACTTCGACCAGCTCCTGCATTTTTTGCTGAACTACCAATGAAGCAACCAGCAGCAGGACGATGCACAGCACCACGGGGACTAAAAGCCAAGGTGAGATCCAGGCGATGACTGCCAAAAATAGCAACACGAACGGCATATCGACCAATGTGGTAATGGACGCAGACGCCACGAAATCCCGCACGGCTTCAAATGCTCTGAGATTGGCTGCAAATGAGCCAACCGATGCCGGCCTGTCGGCCATCCGCAAACCCAGTACCCGGCCCATGATGTTCGCAGAAAGAGTGACGTCGATTCGCTTGCCTGCAGTGTCCAATATGTAGGCCCGCAAGACGCGAAGAACCGTGTCGAACACCATCATGAGCAGAACGCCAACCGTCAATACCCACAAGGTTTCTTCCGCGCGGTTGGGAACCACACGGTCGTACACCGTCATGGAGAACATGGGCAAAGCCAATGCAAACAAATTCACAACCAAGGCGGCCAGAAGACTGTCGCGATAGAGCCGCCAATTTTGGACCACAACGCCCCAAAACCAATGTCTGGATTTCGCTTGTCCCGAGTCGGGTGTTCGCTCGTCGAAGTTGTAGACCGGTCGAACAAAGAACACGACCCCGGCAAACAGGGCTTCTAACTCGTCACGCGCCAACACGTCCGAAGATTCACCACTCTCCGGGAATCGCACTCGCGCCGCACCATTGTCCAGCCACTCCAGCAAAAGACAGGCTTGCTTCTCTTTTAATAGCAAGATGACTGGCAGCAAGCCGGGGCGTAACTCCGCCAGTGAGCGACGGGCAAGCTTTGCCGTCAGCCGCGCGCGGGCGGCAGCCCGGGGTAGCAGGGCCGGCGTAATCAAGTTGCCCTCCAGGGGCAATCCGGCAGACAAGGCTTCACGCGTTGTATTGATGCCGTAGATTCTTGCGATAGCCACCACGCTGTCGAGTAAGGGATCGAAGTGAACACTGTGCTCACCTAATCGCCATCCACCGGCGGTAGCGGCGGGTTCACTTGGTGTGACTGGTGGCGTGGATGCGGGCATGAATGTGGGGTTGGGGTATTTGAGCGAGGGTTACAAAATGCGCTCGTCACTACCCAAAAGGTTCAAGGCGCCTTTCACGCGATTGCGAAGGCCCTTTCTAAGCAGTAATTTCTTTTGTGCAGCTGCGGGCAAATCCGTATGCCGAATGATGTTTTTTGCAATCAGTGTGTCGATCAAATCCTCGATCACGCGAACAAAGTCGGCGTCAGCGGCGCTGAATTCTGGGGCCTCCTCTTTTGCGCCAAAGAACGACTGAATTTCCGCATGTGTATCGTCGATTTCTTCGCTTCCGGGAAACTGCTGCCGTGACACCGACAGTAGCTTTCCGTCAACACTGCGAGAAATATGAAACATGATGGAGCGTTCTTTGGCAAATCAACGAAATACGGCGGATCGGGTGATTCAGAAAGAATAATGGTATCACCTCATATTGCGAATACGCAGCATGCGCTCCCTGACGCAGGGAATACCCTTCTGGCCTGTGACTAAATGCACGCTCGCCATATACCCCGTGCAGTATTTGTGTATACTGCGGCAGGTATACAAGGAGTTGGTATGGGCTATGTTTCTATGCAATTGAGTTCACGTACGGCGACCGCCATCGGATTACTTTTTGGCTTACTGGCAGTCGCTGTCTCGGCACAAACCATTCCTGTGCCTACCGTTGTTGTCCAGGCTAAGGCGATCGGCGCCGCCTACGAATTGGACGGCATCGTTCAGCCCGTGAAGCAAAGCACCGTGTCTGCGCAGGCATCGGGGCGTATCTCTGCTCTGCTGGTCAAGGCCGGCGAAAAAGTTCGAGCGGGCCAGACACTCGCCACTATTGACGACCGAGAGGCTTTGGCCGGGGTTCAAAAAAGCCAGGCCCAAATCAACCAGGCTGAGGCAGAGCTGCGCAATGCGAAAGCCAATCTAGACCGAACACGTGATTTGCAAAGCAAGGGGTTCGTGAGTAAGGCTGCTCTGGATACTGCGGACGCTGCTTATAAAGGCGGGCTTGCCGTACGCGAGCAAGCCAGCGCGCTGGCTCTGCAGTCCAGTATTTCTCAGGGATTCACCAGGGTTAGCGCACCTTTTGATGGCTGGGTCATGCAAACGCATGCAGAGGCGGGCGATTTGGCGGTTCCGGGCAAACCGCTGGTAACTATATACGCGCCCCAGCCTTTGCGTGCGGTCGTTCAGGTTCCGGGCTCCCGGACACAAGCAGTGCGCACCGCTGTGCAAACCCAGGTCCAAATGGACGACGCACAGGGCCAAGCGCAGTGGGTTGTGCCGGTTACCCGTAGCGCGGTCCCGTCGGCAGACCCTGTTTCACAAACCACAGAATGGCGATTTGAACTGCCCTCCAAAGACAGTGCGGGTTGGGTGCCTGGGCAGCAGGTTCGGGTCCGTTTCTTGAGTGGGCAGCCCAGTTCGGCGCTGACACTGATGGTGCCGCAAGCCGCCATTTTGCGTCGCGGTGAATTGACGGCGGTGTACGTCGCGTCCGTCACAGGTTTTTCCTTGCGTGCCGTTCGACTAGGTTCGTCTCAAGGTTTAGATGGTGTCGAGGTGCTTGCTGGCGTTGTGGCGGGAGATGTCGTCGCTTTGGACCCTATCCGGGCGGGCCTTGTCAATGCTGCACCTGCCAAAGCCAAGAAGTGAGCTTGCTATGAAGTCACAAGCATCATTGGGAATCTCAGGTCGCATCGCTGCGGCGTTTCAGTCCAACGCCCTTACGCCACTGCTTGCGCTGGTGGCGCTGTTGCTGGGTATTTTTGCGGTCCTGGTCACGCCGCGGGAGGAGGAGCCACAGATCAATGTCACGATGGCCAACGTGCTGATTGCATTCCCGGGTGCCAGCAGCGCTGATGTTCAAAATATGGTGGCCCGCCCAGCCGAGCAGCTTCTGAGTCAAATCGCCGGAATTGAGCACACCTATTCCGTAGCGCGCCCTGGAATGGCGGTGCTGACAGTTCAATTCAAAGTGGGGGTTCCGCGCACCGAGGCATTGGTGCGTTTGTATGACGTATTGAACGCCAATCAGGACTGGTTGCCCCGAGACTTGGGCACGTTAACGCCCATCGTCAAACCCAAAGGTATTGACGATGTGCCTGTGGTTGCGGTCACGCTTTGGAGCAAGGACGCGCGCTCCGCCTCCGACCTGGAATTGGTCGCGCACGCGGTGGAAAGCGAACTCAAGGCGGTTACCGGTGTGCGGGAAGTGCAAACGGTGGGCGGTCCGGGTCGAGCCATTCAAGTGCGTGTCGATCCGGCAAGTCTGCGGGCGCGTGGTGTGGATTTACTGAGTCTCAAAAAGGTATTGGCGGCGGCTAACTTTGGCATGCCGGCGGGCGTCGTTCTGGAACCCCCCCGCGCCGGAGGGGCATCCCAATTGTTGACCGTGGAAACCGGTGAGTTCGTCAAATCTGCCGACGACGTTGGTGACCTAGTGGTAGGAACCAGTCAGGGCAAGCCCGTGTTTTTGCGGGATGTGGCGCGCGTCGACATGGGCGCCCAGCAAACCCAGCGCTATGTCTGGTACACCCCAGGCGCTGCAGCGGACCCAACTGCAGCGGCCGGCGAGGCATCGGTGCCCGCAGGTGCGGGGCAATCGTTCCCTGCTGTAACGATCAGCGTCACAAAAAAGCCGGGTGAAAACGCCGTGGACGTGTCGCGCGCCGTGCGCAGTCGGTTGGACGCTCTGCGCAACACGGTAATCCCCTCTGATGTTGAAGCGACCGTGACCCGCGACTACGGCGAAACTGCTGCAGAAAAGGCCAATAAGCTGATCCAGAAGCTGGCCTTTGCCACGGGTTCAGTGATCTTGCTGGTGGGACTGGCGTTGGGCCGCCGAGAGGCGCTCATTGTCGGAGCCGCTGTCATCTTGACGCTGACGGCCACCTTGTTTGCCTCGTGGGCATGGGGATTCACGCTGAACCGGGTGTCTTTGTTTGCTCTGATATTCTCGATTGGTATTCTGGTGGACGATGCCATTGTGGTGGTGGAGAACATCCATCGGCACCAGCAATTGACGCCAGATGCCCGTCTGAAGGACATCATTCCGCGCGCGGTGGACGAGGTCGGCGGCCCTACTATTCTGGCCACGTTGACGGTGATCGCGGCGTTGTTGCCCATGGCCTTTGTGTCCGGCCTGATGGGGCCCTATATGAGCCCCATCCCGATCAACTCCAGTTTGGGCATGGCCTTGTCACTGGCGATTGCATTCACGGTGACGCCGTGGCTGGCGCTGAAATTCATGCGCGAACATGGCCATGGAAATGGACATGGGGCTCACAGCCAACCCAGTACCGCTGGGACCAAAATTCAAAGGCTTTTCAACAGGGTGCTTACCCCGTTGCTCAACAGCGCGCGTAAGCGTTGGCTTTTGCTGGCGGGTATTGTGGCGGCCTTGCTGCTGTCGGTAGGTCTGACGTTTGTGCAATGGGTGGTGTTGAAGATGCTGCCGTTTGACAACAAAAGCGAGTTTCAGGTCGTGGTGGATATGCCAGCGGGAACGCCGCTGGAAGATACGGCCGCCACCTTGCAGGATTTGGGTACCTTTTTGGCGGCACAGCCGGAGGTTGTGAATTTGCAGGCGTATGCTGGCACGGCATCGCCCATAACCTTCAATGGTCTGGTGCGCCAGTACTACATGCGCTCTGACGTGGAGCAGGGCGACCTGCAAGTCAACTTGGTGGACAAGCACCGTCGCAGCGAAAAGAGCCATGCCATTGCGCAACGACTGCGCCCGGAACTCGAAAAAATCGCGATTCGGCACCATGCGCGGGTCAAAGTGGTGGAAGTTCCCCCGGGTCCGCCGGTGATGTCACCCTTGGTGGCTGAAGTGTATGGGCCTGATGAAGCCGGGCGTCAGCGGCTTGCCGCGCAAGTAGCGACATCGTTTGCGGCCACCGCAGACATTGTGGGCATTGACACCAGCCTGCGCGAAGATGCCCCGCGTGCCTTTTTGCGGGTGCGTCGTCAAAGGGCGGAGTCATTGGGTATTCCCGTGGCGGCCATCGCGCAAACGGTATCTGCGGCCCTGTCGGGCACCGATGCCGCCTACCTGCACGACCAGCAATCCAAATACCCGGTGCCTGTGCGCATCCAGCTTCCCCTTGAAAGCCAGGTTGGCCTGGACGCTATCTTGGCACTGCCCATGCGCGCTGCCAACGGACAATTGGTACCGTTGTCAGAACTGGTCCAGATCGAGCGCGGGGTGATCGACAAGCCTTTGTATACCAAAGACTTGATGGGTGTGAGCTATGTGTTTGGCGACATGGCCGGCAAGCTGGACTCGCCCTTGTATGGACTATTTGCGATTCGCCACCAGATCGCGGATGCTGCCAAATCCCAAAGCGACAGCGTGGGGGAATACTGGATTCACCAGCCGGGTGATCCGTACCGGCAGTACGCCATCAAATGGGACGGCGAGTCGCAAATCACCTATGACACCTTCCGGGATATGGGTGCCGCGTATGGTGTGGGCTTGATCCTGATCTATCTGCTGGTAGTGGCGCAATTCAAGAGCTACCTCACGCCGCTGGTCATCATGGCGCCGATCCCGCTGACCATCATCGGCGTCATGCCCGGCCACGCCCTGTT
>CAJASG010000688.1 GCA_903944555.1 uncultured beta proteobacterium | reverse complement strand
GTTCTGGGCTTGACCAGCAGCGGCGTGCATTCCAACGGTTTCAGCCTGGTGCGCAAATGTATTGAACGTGCCGGCAATGACCTGCCCGCCACGCTGGACGGCAAGCCGTTCAAGCAAGCCATCATGGAGCCGACTCGCCTGTACGTCAAAAACGTGCTGGCCGCCCTGGCCGCCCACCCCATCAAGGCATTGGCCCACATCACCGGCGGCGGCTTGCTTGAAAACATTCCCCGCGTGCTGCCAGAAGGCTGCAGTGCCCACCTGCAAAAAGGCAGCTGGCCACAAACCGAACTCTTCGCCTGGCTGCAAAAAACGGCGGGCATTGATGATTTCGAGATGAACCGCACCTTCAACAACGGCATCGGCATGGTGGTGGTCATTGCCGCAGCCCAGGCAGAGGCCTGTGCCCAAACCTTGCGCGCTGCGGGCGAAACCGTTTTCCAAATTGGAACCATCGCGCCACGCGGTGATGGTGCGGCTGTCGTCGTCGCCTGACAGCGGCTCTCGGCCCCTAGCTTCAAAAAGCCCGGTTTTACCGGGCTTTTTTTGCATTTTTGGCAAGTGTTTGCTAGAAAATTCATAGCTGCCTACGCCCGTATCCTCTGGACTTTTGGCACTTTTTGCCTCAGACTTTGCATTCGTACCAAAACGGGAATGCGTCTATGCCGGTGATCGCAGTTATCAATCGCAAAGGTGGCAGTGGCAAAAGCACTATGGCCACCCACCTTGCCGCATGGCTGGCCCATCAGGGGGTTGCTGTCATGCTGGGAGATGTCGATCGCCAGCAATCGACCCGCGCCTGGCTGAAACGACGTGACCCAGCACTGCCCGCCATCATGCCGTGGGCGATCGACCAAAAAAATGTTCTTAAAGTCCCCCCTGGGGTTACGCACGTGGTGCTAGACACACCCGGCGGCATTCACGGTTTTGAGCTGGCCAAGGTGGTGATGTCTGCCGACGCCGTGATCATGCCGGTCTGCCATTCCATGTTTGACAGGGAATCGGCTGCGGCCTGCCATGCGGAGTTAATTGCCCTGCCAAGATTGGCGTCCGGGCGTTGCCGGTTAGGAATTGTCGGAATGCGCATTGATGCCCGTACCCGGGCAGGTCAGGCAATTCAGGAATGGGCGCAGGCGCTCGGCGTGCCATTTCTGGGCGTCTTGCGCGAGACCCAGCTGTACGTAAAGAGCTTGGAGAACGGCCAGACCATTTTTGACTTATCGGGCAGCAGTAATAGTGCCGACCTGCTTCAATGGGCACCCATTCTGGATTGGCTTCGGCCTATTGCAAAATTAGCGCCATCCCCCCAACCAACGGTACCTGCGCCAAACCCCGATGAGTTGATCTTGGCGCGCACCCTGAGCCCCCATGAACGCTACACCGGGCCGCAGTTTTTGCTGCGCCACTGAACGCCCGGCAGATCAACCGCGTTGGCGGCGCAGGGAATCGACCCGCTCGGCAATGGCGTCCAAGTCCACCACATCGTCGGCATGCACCAGATAACACTCCAAATCGGCTACGGCCTGCTCACTGTGACCCAACTCGGCATGGGCAAGTCCACGGTCCCGAAACTCCGACCAGGATTCGGGCAGTAACACGATCAACCGCTCCTGAACCGCAAGCAAACGCGGCCAATCCCTTTGGGTGGTATAAATATCTTTGAGATTGCGCAGCATGCGCGCGATGATGTCGCGGTGCGGCGCAGTTTGCAGGTACAAACCCAAAGGCGCTTCTGACTCATCCAGCAAGCCATTGCGACGTCGAAAAGGCTCCAATAGTTCGGATAAATCTTCCCGACTGAGCGATTTACCCGTCGTGGGGTCAATCACCGCCTGCCCCATGGGCAAGTTGACCTTGACCATGAAATGCCCCGGAAAGCCGATGCCACGCACGGAAAGCCCCAGCCCTTGGGCTAGCTCCATCCACAACACAGCCAGCGAAATCGGTATACCACGCCGGGTACGCAGCAGCACACTGATAAAGCTGTTGTCAGGGTCGTAGTAATCGTTGATATTGCCGCCGAAACCCAGATCCTTAAAAAAGAACTGGTTCAAAGTTCTGAGTTTTTGCAACGGCCCAGCATCTTGGGGAATGCGGCGCTGGATGCGCGCCAGCAACTGGTCCACCTCGCCCAGCACGGTTTGCACATCGACCTCGGGATAATCGTCCTGGGCCAGACTGACTGCCGCTTCGAACAAGGCAAAGTCGGCATCCCTGCTGACCAGTGAAGCAAAATAATCCAGCGGTGTGGGGACCTCAAAAGACAACTTCATGTCGGATCTCGCACGGTATCAGCGTCGCAAAAATTGACGCGGGTTCAATCCAGCGGCCCATACAGCCCCCAGGTACACCACGCCAGCCCCTGCCATCAGTACAGCCAGCAAACCAATACGCTTGAGGCTTTCGCTTCGCAACTCAATCCAGGCAAACGCATTGGCCGCCCACAGCAGGTAAATGACCAACAACGCACTGCCCGCCAGCACCTGCAACACAAACACCCACCAACCCGGCTCGGGTCGATAGCTTCCGCGGCGCAGCAGCCCGATCAGCAACCATGTCGCGTTGATCAAGGCACCCAAGCCAATGGACAGAGACAATCCAGCATGCTTGAACAGCGGCACCAGTGCGATGTTGAGCAATTGCGTGATGACCAGCACCACCACCGCAATGCGCACAGGCGTCTTGATGTCCTGGCTTGCGTAGTAACCCGGCGCCAACACCTTGATCGCCACAATACCAACCAGCCCGGCCCCCCAGCCCATCAGTGCCAGCGTGGTTTGCTGCACATCCACTGCCGTAAAAGCGCCATAGTGGTACAGCACCGCCACCAGCGGTTTGGCAAAAATCAACAACCCGATAGCACAAGGCACCGACATAAGCACCACGATGCGCAAGCCCCAATCCAGCAATGCGGAATATTGATCGGAGTCCCCCGACGCGCGGGCGGCGGCCAACTGCGGCATCAGCACCACGCCCAAAGCCACCCCCAGCATGGCCGTGGGGAATTCCATCAAACGGTCGGCATAGGTCAGCCAACTGACACTGCCGGTCGGCAAGTGGGACGCGATTTGCGTGTTGATGACCAGGGAAATCTGCGCCACACTGACGCCCAACAATGCAGGCACCATCAACTTGGCAACGTGCCTGGTGCCGGGGTCTTGCCATGCACCCTTGATGCCCGTCCACCGCAAAGCAACCCGAGGCAACAAGCCCATTCGCCTAAGCACGGGTACCTGAATGCTCAGCTGCAATATGCCGCCCACCATCACGCCCACGCCCATGGCGTAAATCGGCTCAATCCCCTGGGTTTTGAACCACGGCGCCAGCAACCAGGCAGCGGAAATCATCGCCACATTCAGAAGGACCGGAGTCGCGGCCGGTACAGCAAAACGCTTCCATGTATTGAGCACGCCAGAGGCCAGCGCAACCATGGACATGAACCCGATGTAAGGAAACATGAACCGCGTCATGAACACCGCAGCGCTGTAACCCCGGGGGTCTTTTTGCATTCCACTGGCCATGGCCCAGACCAACCAGGGCGACAACACCACGCCCACCACACAGGTGGCGACCAAAGCCCACGCCAAAAGAGTTGCCACTTTGTCAATCAACAGCTTGGTTGCTTGCTCACCATGCTGGGCCTTGCTGGCCGCCAGCACCGGCACAAAGGCCTGACTGAACGCACCCTCCGCAAACAGGCGCCGGAATAAATTGGGAATGCGAAACGCCACATTAAAGGCATCGGTCATGGCGCTGGCGCCAAAGGTGGACGCGACCAACAACTCCCGTACCAAGCCAGTGATGCGGGACACGAGCGTCCAAAGGGACACGGTAGATGCAGATTTAATAAGACTCACGACCCAAGTGTAGCTGTTACAATCGTGGGCTTTGCTGGCAACATCCTCAGACACTAGGAACTATTACTATGGCATCTACCAAACCCAAGAAAAAGAACCCACGCCTTGCGTCGGGCCGTAAACGCGTCCGTCAGGACGTCAAAATCAACGCAGCGAATACATCCCTGCGTTCCAAATACCGCACTGCGGTGAAAAATGTGGAAAAAGCAGTGATTGCTGGCGACAAGACCAAAGCCGCTGAACTGTTTGCCAAAATGCAAGCCGTGGTTGACACCGTGGCTGACAAGGGCATCTTCCACAAGAACAAAGCAGCACGCGACAAGAGCCGTTTGGCTACCAAGGTGAAAGCCTTGGCACTCGCCGCCTAATCCATTAGGCAAATCGCACGCAGTCTGATCCGTTAGATTGCGCCGTTTGTAACGGGTGCGCTACCAGCAAAGCAGAAAAGCCGTCTCACGACGGCTTTTTTGTGTCCAAAAATCTCCGAGGAATCAGGGCTTGGGGGATGGTGGGGGGGCCACCGGGCGGGTCTCGCTGACCTGCAGCTCATTGTCTTTGGCAAAGTTCAGACAAAAGTCCCAAGCCATCACGTCGTAGTCGCGCAAATCACTGTGAACAATGACGCACTTCACCTGCCCGATCGAGGTCGGAATACACCATGGTGAATAACCCAAATGGCTTCCGGGCTGTGGCCCGCCGGGTCGAAACTGGCTCATTACCCCGGCCAAGCGCTCGGCCCAGTCACTGGGACGAAACGTCTTGCCCTGGCGGGTCAAACCGAGAATGAAAAGTTCTTTTGAAGAGGTGGAAACCATCGGGTGGATGCTAGTCGTGGTGACCAATTTGCCGCAGCAAGGGTAATGCTGCTCGGCACGGGAATTCTAACCCCTCACCTTTCACGTACATGACAAGGAGTGGCAGCAAGACAAGCATCACTGTGATGACAAATGGTCACGAAACAGACCGGGGCGATGCGCCTAAAATCGGGTTTCAACGGCCCAACCTGCCTGAACCTGAGTTGGGCCGATTTGTTTTGAGCCAACCCCCGGAGCCTCTACATGACCGCAGCCACGCCAACCACTGCCCCCACCTCCCCGCACGTGATGAACACCTACGGCCGCCTGCCCATCGCGCTGTCGCATGGCCAAGGCTGCCGCGTATGGGACGTGAACGGTCGCGAGTACCTGGATGCCTTGGGTGGCATTGCGGTCAACACCCTGGGGCACAACCACCCCAAGCTTGTTCCCGCGCTGCAAGACCAGCTTACAAAGCTGATCCACACCTCCAACTATTACCACATCCCCCACCAGGAAACACTGGCAGCCATGCTGGTGGAGCGCTCCGGGATGACCAATGTGTTCTTCTGCTCCACCGGGCTGGAAGCCAACGAAGCCGCCCTGAAATTGGCGCGCAAGTTTGGACATGACAAAGGCATCGAGCGCCCCGAGATCGTGGTTTATGAAAAAGCCTTCCATGGCCGCAGCATTGCCACCTTGAGTGCCACCGGCAACCCAAAAGTGC
>CAJASG010000687.1 GCA_903944555.1 uncultured beta proteobacterium | reverse complement strand
GTCGGGCAAGGGCATTGGCTACCCCTGCATCGTCAAGCCGGTGATGAGCTCATCTGGCAAGGGCCAAAGCAAGATCGACGGCCCAGCCGATGTCAAAACCGCTTGGGACTACGCCATGGCCGGTGGACGCGTGGGGCCAGGGCGGGTCATCGTAGAAGGCTTTATCGACTTTGAATATGAAATCACCCTGCTGACCGTGCGCGCCCGGGGCGCCGACGGTGGCGTGCACACCCATTTCTGTGAGCCCGTGGGTCATGTGCAGGTCAGTGGCGACTCCGTGGAAAGCTGGCAACCCCACCGCATGCATCCCACTGCATTGGCGCGGGCGCAGCAGATTGCCAAGGCGGTCACCGACAACCTGGGCCAGGGGCTGGACGGCCAACCCGCCGGGCTGGGCCTGTTTGGGGTGGAGTTGTTTGTGAAGGGCGAAGACGTGTGGTTCAGCGAAGTGTCGCCCCGCCCACACGACACCGGCATGGTGACCATGGTCACGCAGTGGCAAAACGAATTCGAGCTGCATGCCCGCGCGATTTTGGGCTTGCCGGTCAACACTGCGCTCAAGAGCCCCGGTGCCAGCGCTGTGATCTACGGCGGGGTGGATGCGCACGGTATTGTGTTTGACGGCGTGGCTGAAGCGCTGCAAGTGCCCAACACCGACATCCGCCTGTTCGGCAAGCCCGAGAGCTTCGTCAAACGCCGCATGGGCGTGGCGCTGGCGTTTGATGCCGATGTGGAAGTTGCCAGGGTGCGTGCCAAACTGGCGGCGTCCATGGTCAAACCGCGGGTGTCAGCGGCACAACCCTAAGCGGAGCATGCCTGCCTCCTCGCCGCTCCCGCCGTAACGTTGGGCGAGTTGACGGTGAGACTGTGACATCTACCGCTAGAGGGCGACGGTAAGCGGTTCACCGTCGATGAGGGGCGGCACATTGGAATTGCAATTGGCGCTTCGCGCCAGAGCGAAATATTTCTGACGCCAATTCTTCATTGATTTGACATGCGTGAACGGAATAATCCGGTCCAAGGGTTGGGGAGTAAGCATTCCCACCTTGTAGGCATGCATTTTCTTGCCACGTCAATCGCGAGAATCCAATGAACATTCGTCACCGCATTACGCTCCTGGTTGTCCTGACCTTTATCGCCATTTCATTGATCGGTGGTTTTGCGGTCTATCAGTCCCGTGGCAGCGCATCTGAAGTGAAGGGCGTTACGCAGGGCGTTGTACCGAGTGCTCTAGCATCCGCAGAACTGATCGGGCAATTGAAAGATATTCAACTGTCGGTCATGTTGATCGTGGGCGCGCCGGATTTGAAGCTTGCACAGTTGGCACAGGAAAAGCTGTTAGCCAATCAGGCCGTATTCCAACGTGCGCTGGACCGTCAGTCCGAGCAGGCCGATAGCAGTGCGCAAAAGGGTTTGGTGACCCAAGCCAAAGAAAGCCTGAACAACTATTTTTCCGCTATCAAGGACACAACTGGATTCAAACTTGCAGGTCAGTCGGAACTGGCTGAAGCCAATCTTGCAGCCAATGTTGCAGGCTACCTGCAAGAGATGGAACAGATCGTTGAAACCCTGCAAATTGAAAAGCGACGCAGCAAAGACGATGCCATTCTCACCATGAATGAGAACCTTAAGAACACGGCGATCACCATTGGGGTGGTCACGTTGGTTGCGGTGTTTGGTCTCAGTGCGATTGGGCTATTGCTTTACCGACAGATCATTCACCCCATCACTGATATGGAAGAAAAAATGACTGAGATTGCAGTCAGTCAGGACTTTACGCAACGCCTGTCGATCAACCGTATGGACGAAATCGGCCACTCGGCGCAGGCGTTCAACATCATGATTGAGAAGATTCAGGAGAGCACACAACTCGTCAAGCAAAAGACGGCGGACATTCATGCCTTGTTGCACTCCATTCCCCAAGGCATTTTGACGGTGGACACCGCAAACCGTGTGCACCCTGAGTACTCCGCATACCTTGAAAGTATTCTTGAGACGCGGGACATTGCAGGCCGACTGCTGATGGATGTGGTGTTTTCCAATACCCAATGTAGTACCGACATCCTGTCGCAAATCGAGACGGCATGTAGCGCTTGCATTGGTGAAGACGCCATGAACTTCGAGTTTAACTCCCATCTGTTCCCTCGCGAGATCGTTAAGAAAGTGGCCAACGGGCAAGACAAAGTGCTTGACATGAACTGGTCGCCCATCTCCGACGAAGCGGGTACAACGCTACGCATGTTGCTGTGTATTCGAGACGTAACGGAATTGCGAGCACTTGAGTTGGAGGCTACGGCACAAAAGCGCGAGCTTGCAATGATTGGCGAAATTCTGGCGGTGCAGCAAGAAAAATTCCATTCATTCGTTGAAAGTTCGGTTCACTTTCTGGCGGAAAACCGGACGCTGCTGCAAGACGCATCCACCCTGTTGAGTGCCGATAGGCGCGCCGACACGATTGGTGTGCTTTTCCGCAATATGCACACGATCAAAGGAAACGCCAGAACCTATGGCTTGTTGCACCTCACGCATGAGGTGCATGACGCTGAGCAAAGTTACGACGACTTGCGCAATGACGTGAACCGGGTGGCAGACGTAACGCGCTTGATGCACGAGTTGGAAAGTGCGCAGCATGCATTGGATGAATATTCCAAACTTAACGAAACCAAATTGGGGCGCAAAGGCCCGGGGCGCCGTGCCGGTGTCGAGAAGTTTTTGATGGTTGAGCGGGGCCATATTGACGCTACGCGCAGCATCTTGCTGGAGAAGTCGGAGTCAGACAGCGTTCCAGTTTTGCGAGATGCTTTGAGGCAAGCGCGCTATAGCTTGGACCTGATTGGGACAGAGAAAGTCGCAGAGGTCATTGGTGGTGTGTTGGACTCGCTGCCATCCTTGGCGAAAGAGTTGGGCAAGCTGGCGCCTCGCATTGCGATTGTTGACAACGGAATCATGGTTCGCAATCAGATTGCAGACTTACTGCGCAACGTCTTCATGCACCTCTATCGCAATTCACTTGACCATGGAATCGAATCGGCAGAGCACCGTATGCAGGCCGGCAAGGCGCCACAAGGGACGATCCAACTGACTTTGACGATGGACAGCGACCAGTTGTTGTTCAGACTCTACGATGACGGGCGTGGGTTGGCAGTTAACCGAATTCGCGACAAGGCGCTGAATAGCGGCTTGATCTCCATTGACGAGCATGTCAGCCCTGAAAAAATTGCGCAATTGATATTTGCGGCAGGATTTTCCACTGCCACCCAGGTCACGGAGGTCTCTGGACGAGGTGTTGGAATGGACGCCGTTCGGGGGTTCATTGAGGCGCAAGCGGGAACAATAGCGCTTGTTCTCCCGCAAGCCAGCGGGGGAGTGGAATTCCGCCCATTTGAGACCGTTATTCGTCTACCTGCCAAGTTTGCAGTCGCGCCCATCTTGCGGCTCGTGCAGCAAGTCGGTTAACCGTAGCTGATGGCATGGTCAACACAATACTTCTACTGATTGCCGGCTTTTTGTGCGGTGGGTTTGCTGTCATGGGGATACTGAAAAGTCGCTCCAAGCACAGCCATGAATTGAATGCACGGCAATGCCAAGTAGACGCACGTCAATCGGAAAAAGAGTTCGATGACTTGGCTTCGCAACTACAGATTTATTCCGATCAGCTTGAGGATGGACGACTGAAATCGGAGCAAGACCTTCAGCAGATGGAGCGAAACCACAATGCCGCGCTCGAGCAGTTCCAGTCTCTCATGCACAGCACCAAAGAGCAGGCGCTGGCAAGCTACGGCTCCATGGCGGATGAAGTCTCTACGCTTTTGGGATTGGTGAAAACATTTGAGCGTTGGCACGATGACATGAATGCACTGATTCGTCACAACCGGGAAATGCACGCTCTGAACGATGACTTTGCAACCATCGTGCGGCAAATGGTCATCGTCACGCTCAACGCTTCAATAGAGGCAGCCCGCGCTGGGGAACAGGGCCGAGGCTTTGCGGTAGTGGCAAGTGAGATGCGAAACCTCGCGACGCGTGCTGAGAAGCTATCCAAGGACTATCGCAACCGATTGTATGAAAACGACCTGATTACTACGACCACATTTCAGGGTTTGCAGGCGGGCGGAAAGATGATCATGGGATCGGTCATTGGCCTGGACCTGATGAACAGAAAAGCCAAAGCTTCATTGACCGCTTAGCGATCAAAATTTCATGATAAGTCAAGCTGCAAGAACCGCGATGGGGGACATACTACGCCAGGGCGTTCGCGCCAGCCTGTTGGTGTCTCCCGAAGACTCGATTGAGTTTGTTACCACTTTGGGCGTCGGGCACATTCAAACCACCCACATCGTGATGTTGAGCGTTTCCTCCTACTGTTTTCGGCTGGTGCTGCTCATTCACTTCAGCCCCGACGAGGCAACCCGAAATCATTTTTCGAAACTCAACAAGGTGTTGGCCTCTGATATGAATGAACAAGCATTCACAGATGCCATCAGCGAGTGTGGAAACATTTTTTGCGGCAGCATCAATCGCGGGTTGGCCAAAATTTTCCCGCACGTGGGAATGTCCACCCCCAACATTATTGACCGGCAATGTGCGAACTATCTTGCACTGCTAGGCGGCACCTTTGAAGAACATGTGGACATCATTTTGCCCGGAGGTCCCAAGCTGCATGCAAGTCTTTGCGTCAGTGAGTTTGAAGACCTCGACTTTGATGTGGCAGCCGGGGAAGAAGAGAGTAATGGCGAGTTGGAGATGTTTTAACTTGAAGGAATTTGGCGATGAATGACGAAGCAAAATTGGTGAGCAAGGTTTTGGTGCTTGAAAGCAACCCTGCGTATCACGAAAAAATCAAAGCTTTTTGTGATGAAAACAATTTGATCGGCCTCAAAGTGCAACCGGAAAATGTGATGTCCGTTTTGCGCTCGAACGTGGATCTCGGCGGCATATTGCTGTCCGAAAACTATGACGGCAATCCGCAAGGGGGGCTGCTGATGGCCCATCGAATGCACGCCATTCGGGCCGAGCTACCCATCTTTTTGCGTCGGGAATCCATCCAAAACCTGGATGACATTGCCCCGGGCGAGCGCAGGTCGTTGAGCGCTGCCTACACTATCGACAGCATGGAAAGACTACAGGCTGTCATTGGTGAGTACATCTTTAGTTTGGCGTATCCCAATGTGCTGGTGAGGGGCATTACGGAGATCACGCGGACCGCGCTGGAAAGTCAATTTAAAGGCATGGATGTTGAGGTGGCCCCGCCCTACATCGTGCGTGATCGGTTGATATACGGAGAGATATTCACGCTCATCCCCATTGAAAGTAGCTGGTGTCGTGGGTACATGATGTTGCAGACTGAGGAGTTGGCTCTGCTTGATTTGGTCAAAGCAAACAAGACGCACATCAACCCTTCAGAGGGATATGACTTTCGAAATCTCAACGGAGTATTGGGCGAAATCACCAATTTGGTGTGGGGTGCATTCAAGAATCGCTACATGACCGATGTGGCGAATTCTGGACACCTGTCACAAGTCCCCATAGTTATCAATCACTTGCATCGGTATATCTCATTTGGTTCGGACAACCCGCAGTTGTGTTTCAAATATACGCTGACAGATAGCACTGGTTCGGAGGTGCGTCGGCTTGATCTGTACCAAAAATTTGTCTTTAACCTAAGTTGGTCGCCGGAGGATTTTCATGAAAACCTCACCTCTGTTGAGGACTTGGTCGCATCCGGCGAGCTTGATCTTTTTTAAATTTATTGGAGAAATGAATGGCACAAATTCTGGTAGTTGATGATTCCAGCACGGTCCGCAATGAAGTTGGGGATTTCTTGAAAAGTAGCGGGCTAACGGTGTCCTTTGCCGTCGATGGCCGCGATGGCTTGACCAAGCTCGCTGCAGACCCCTCCATCAAATTGATTGTTTGCGACGTGAACATGCCCAATATGGACGGTCTGACGATGGCTGAGAAAGTTCGCTCGGAGCAAAATAACAGCGCGGTCAATATCATCATGTTGACCACCGAGAATTCTCCCGCGATGAAAGAGCGTGGCAAAGCAGCTGGGATCAAAGGCTGGATTGTCAAACCCTTCAAGGGCGACGCGGTACTGGCAACTTTTAAGAAGCTTGCAGGCTCTTGATATCTACTTCTTGGCAGATTTAATCTGACGGCGCTCAAAATACTTCAGTGCAGCATAGGTCGCCGCACCAATGACTGTGGCGCCGGTAAAGAACGCGCCATACGCCAATGGCCAAGGTACGCCTTGCGTCATCATGGAAAACTCGGACATTCCTCCAACGCCGGCCAAAATGTTGATTGGCATAAACACGACACCACACACGGTGAGTTGGTTGATGCGCTTGTTCTGATTAATATTGATGAAACCAATCGTCGCATCCATCAGAAAGTTGATCTTGTCAAAAAGGAAGGAAGTGTGACTGTTCAAGGACTCGATGTTTTGCAAAATTTGTTTGGCATCGTCAATTTGGGCAGGGGCCAGAATTTTGCATCGCATTAAGAAATTGATTGCGCGCTGCGTGTCCAGAATGTTGCCGCGAATTCGCCCATTGAGATCTTCTTCTTCCGCAATATCCCCCAAGATGGCAGCGGCTTCAGCGTCACTGATTTTTTCGCTCAATACCAGTCGTCCGACCTTGCCCAACGTGGCGTACATATCTTCCAGGGAGTCGGCTGAATACTCCACGTCCGCACCGTACAGATCAAGCAGCAGATCATTGCATCCTGACACGTACCCGGGTTGGGTCCCCGCGCGGCGACGCTGCAGGCGGAAGACGGGAAGATCTTCATTTCGCAACGAAAACAAAATTCCCTGGTGCACGATAAAGATGACAGGGACACTGCGCGAATTACCCTCCCTATCCAGCAAGAAGTTCGAGTGAAGGTAGATGTCGCCATTTTCTTCAACGTGAAACCGTGAACTCACTTCCAGGTCAGTGATGTCGCCGGGG
>CAJASG010000686.1 GCA_903944555.1 uncultured beta proteobacterium | reverse complement strand
TGGTGCACGATAAAGATGACGGGGACACTGCGCGAATTGCCCTCCCGGTCCAGTAAGAAGTTCGAGTGAAGGTAGATGTCGCTATTTTCTTCAATGTGAAACCGTGAACTCACTTCCAGGTCCGTGATGTCGCCGGGGTTTGGGAGTTCAAGGCCAAAATGAACGCCCACATAATTTCTCTCTGCCTTGGTAGCGTTGAGCAAATCAATCCATATCGGACGAATCCCTTCCAGATTTTTCCTACTGTCAATAATGATTTGTTGAAGCCGGCCCTCAATCAACTCAAAAGCGTTGATCTGCGTGTCACCAAACGCTGGCTCGCGCGCCCCAACCAGCTGCTCTCTTCGCGCATCGGCGACTTCCCACAAGACATCATTTTCACGGTCTTGAGGGACTTGCTTCCACAAGGATTGGGCATCCTCCAATGGCAAGGCTTCCAGGATGCTGCCGATTTCTCCCGATGACAATTGGGAGACCAGGTTTTGCATTTCAGCCAAGTGCTGCCTTTGCACCAGCGTCTCCACCATGTCATGGCGGGGCATGGTTTGACCATGCACCATACCTTCAACCCGTTTTTGCTTTTTCAGCATGTCTGATATTTTTTCGAGGGACATGAAGGTGCTCTGGTAGTTTGAAAGAACGGCTGCTCGAGTTTACGCGCCGTCATCTTGGGCTTCAGCACTAACGAGGTCAAAACGACGC
This sequence comes from uncultured beta proteobacterium, assembly GCA_903944555.1. Lineage (GTDB taxonomy): Bacteria > Pseudomonadota > Gammaproteobacteria > Burkholderiales > Burkholderiaceae_C > Allorhodoferax. The sequence continues at coordinate 5,003 of CAJASG010000686.1, read as the reverse complement.
AGTAGCTGTCACAAAATTGAAACTCTGGGAAATCAGAATTTGGATTCCGAAACTGCCGCTTGACCTTGCATGTACAAATCTGAGACAACACAAATTTCCGATACCGGGCTGCGTTACACGTCAAAGGAGGGGGGCTCTCCTTTTCAGGGCATGGGGGCCACCGGGGAAACTCGAAGTTGCATCAAATGCGGCAAGCACAAAATGCGCAGCAAAGGTGCCATCCACCGCTACATGAGCGCATTGATGTTCTTTTGCTTCGATTGCAAGCCTGTAAAGGTAACGCAGTAGCCTGGCTACTGTAGCTGTCCCAGCAGTCCTTGTTTTAGTCGTTCATCGACGGGAGGTTTTCAGATTGGTTCGCTAAGTGAATGCAGCGATTAGCTGACAGAGGTGCACAACACTTTTTGTCGGCAATTTGAAGTTCTGGCGCTCGAGGGTAGAGATCGCGAGAAGCTGCGATTTGGAGGGTGTGTAGCAAACGCTTCACGCGATTCAATTTCATCTCGAAACTGTCTCGCTAGCGTATCGTTGTCGCCATATACGGATGCCAATTTGTGCTGAAGCCGGATCAAGCTGCCTAGGTGTTTGGACATGTAAACCTCCGTCGTTAAAGAAATTCGGTTACGTATGCATTGAAGCATGGCACTACCTTTCAGCAGGCGGTTGGCTATCGGACGCAATGCGCGGTGACATCCATTTATTTTCTTGTGCGATAGCGAAAGAATAGCAGGGTTAACCCTTATTTTTGTGCGGGGCTAAAATTTTAGTGACGGCAAATCGCCGCGTTCATTCGCACATGGAAAGTGGCTCGTCAAACGGTCGTCACAAAGGCGAAACATGCGTATTTGAAAATAGCGCATGCCAAAGAAAAACGAACTATCCATCAAACCCAATGCTTCAATTTCCTCACCTGACGCGGTGTCTAATAAACCGGCTTGTGTTGAACTGATTGCGCAACTGGGGGCGTTGCGAAAATCAATGCTCGAGCGCGAAGCCGCAATGGGTGCCGAACTGGCTGGCGTTAGCCCCGACTATCGCGAAAGTGCACGAAATTTGGTGCACTACTTAACTTTGCGGAGTGATGATCTGCGTCCAATACAAGCCAAATTATCCTGGTTAGGCCTCTCATCATTGGGTCAATCGGAATCCCATGTGCTTGCCAATGTCGACAAAGTGCTCGGGCTATTGCATAGACTGTCTGGTCAAAACTGGGAGGACAAGTCTGCAGAAGAGCCTGCGGGCAGTGTGCGTAGTCGGTATCTGATGGAGCACCATACAAAACGGCTGCTTGGCGTGAAACCAACCGGACGCCCGGTCCATATTATGGTGACCTTGCCCTCAGATGCTGCCTCTGATTTTTCGGTGGTACGTCAACTGGTTGATGCTGGAATGGATGTAGCTCGAATCAATTGTGCGCATGACGGGGCACAAGAGTGGGTGGCGATGATTGAGAACGTACGCCATGCCGCAAAGAGCTTGCAGCGTGATGTACGAATATTGATGGACCTTGGCGGGCCAAAAATCAGAACCGGCGAGGTTGCACCTGGCCCTGCCGTTCTTAAATTGCGTCCGCAAAGAGATCAATACGGCCGGGTGTTTCGCCCCGCACGGGTGGGGATAGTACCCAACGGGTGCGCCCATGTGTTGCAAGGCGTTGATGCGGCAATTGGTGTTACGCCCGATTGGCTAGAGCGGATAAAGGTCGGATCTCAGGTGGACTTTTCCGATGCGCGGGGTGCAAAAAGACATTTTTTGATTACCCAATGCGATGAATTTGGCGCAATCGGAGAAAGCCTGCAAACAGCCTATCTCACCCCAGAGACCGTTCTCACGATTCATGGGGTGGACAAAAAGAAGAAATCGTCCACGCTTGCCTGTCAAATTGAATCGCCGTCGGGGTATTTGAACCTTCAGCAGGGCGATGTGTTGCGCCTTACGAACAGTGGTGTCGGCCACGCTGCGGTAGTCGAAGATGACACAGGCGACTCCATTGCTGCGTCAGCGCAGATTTCCTGCACATTGCCTCAAATCATCAATCAAGCGCGTGTGGGCGAGCGCATTTGGTTTGATGACGGAAGAATTGGCGGCGTCATTCAGCGCGTTTTGCCAGATTGTCTGGAAATAGCCATCACGCAGGCGCGCGAGGGCGGTGAAAAGCTGGTCGGTGACAAGGGAATCAATTTGCCAGACAGCGCACTTGACCTTCCATCACTGACGGACAAAGACATTGATGATCTTGCCGTGGTGGCGAAATACGCTGACATGGTTGGACTTTCGTTTGTGCAGCACGCCAGTGATGTGCATTTGTTGCGCCAGCATTTACACCGGCTGGGACGGGACGATATTGGCATCGTACTAAAAATAGAAACTATTCAGGGCTTTGAGAACTTGCCCGAATTGATGCTTGCCGCGATGGCGGGACCCAGTGCCGGCGTCATGATCGCGCGTGGTGACTTGGCTGTCGAATGCGGATATGAACGGCTTGCAGAGGTTCAGGAGGAAATACTGTGGTGTGCTGAATCGGCCCATATGCCGGTGATTTGGGCAACGCAGGTGCTAGAAACACTGGCCAAAACAGGAATTCCTTCGCGTGCGGAAATTTCTGATGCTGGATTGGGCGTGCGCGCAGAGTGCGTGATGCTGAACAAAGGCCCTTACATCACAGATGCAATCCACACATTGGATGACATCCTGCGGCGCATGGGCGGACACCAGGCTAAAAAGCGCCCACTGCTGAGAGCGCTGCACGCATGGGGTGGTGCGAAGGCTGCTGAAAAAAAATAGAGCCTCCGTTTTGACAGTGTGGCCCTGAGCACTGTGGGGTGCAAGCAACCTCTTTCATTCCCAGCAGGAGCATGCAGTGCTTTTGCGCGTTCAGAAATCTGGGGGTAATATCCCACGGCTAATTACAGTGTTCAGGCTACTTAGAGTGCCTTCAATGAGTTGGAGTAGTGTGCGGTGAGTGAGAGAATTTTTAACGTCCTGTTTCTATGTACGTGCAACTCCGCACGCAGTCTGATGGCGGAAGCCCAACTCAATGCTTTGGGGAAAGGGCGTTTCCAAGCCTATTCAGCGGGAACTTTCCCCAAAGGCGAAGTCAACCCGTTGGCGATAGAGTTCCTTTTGGACAACGGCTTGCAGACGGAGGGGCTGCGCAGTAAATCGTGGAATGAATTCGCCGGTCCTACCGCTCCAGAAATGGATTTCGTGCTGACGGTGTGTGACGACGCTGCGGAAGATCAGTGCCCAATCTGGCCCGGTCAACCCATTTCCGCGCACTGGAATATTGCCGATCCTTCATTGGTGGCGGGGAGCAAGGAAACAAAGCACCATGCCATTGTCGCGGCCGCAGCGGACATGCGCCGGCGCATTGAACTACTCGTGGCACTGCCAACCAGTTCGCTTGACCGAATGAGCCTACAGCACCACGTTGCCTCAATGGGCAGAGACTGAACAATGCACGCCGCACCGGCTCAATGACTGCCTAATGTGCCATTGGCTTGTTTCGCGCTAGTTGGCGAAACGCAAGGCCAAGCGCACTTCGGACACTACAATTTCTTCGGTTCAACGCCGACTCACGCCGCACCATGCGGCCCAACTGAAAGCCCCCATGGCCACCATGAATTCCCTGGTAGACGACTTCAGCGCGATGCTGGGTGAGGCCGATGCCTTGCTCAAGCAGGCCGGAAGTGGCACCCAAGAGCAGGCCGCTGCGCTGCAGGCCGAGATCGAAGCCAAACTACTGGCCGCCAAATTGCAGTTTCAGCAACTGGAGGGGCGCGCCGCCGAGAGTGCCAAAGCCATCCAGGTGGCGACGAACAACTATGTGCATGAGAATCCCTGGCAGTCCATTGGCATCGCCGCAGCCATCGGATTTTTGGCCGGTGTTTTGATCACGCGCCGCTAGGCACCGGGAGCACCCATGCACGACGGCGAACCTCACCCCAGCGGGGGCTTAAAAGCCACCGCCGCCCAGGCGGCCAATAGCGCACTGTCCTTGTTGCGCACCCGGCTAGAGCTGGCCAGTATTGAGTTGGCAGAGGAGCGCGAGCGGCTGTACGTTCGGCTGGCCTTGATGTTTGCCGCAGTACTGCTGATGGTGTTTGGTGTGCTGGGCGTCGGCGTGCTGATCGTTGTGTACTTCTGGGATACCTACCGCATTGCAGCGGTGCTGGCGCCGACACTGCTGTGCATTGCGGTGGGCGCGGTTTTGCTGCGCAAGTCCAAGGCCTTGGGCCACGCGGGCGGTTTACCGTTTGCGGCCACTCTGGCCGAGTTTGATAAAGACCGTGCGGCATTTGCGCCGGCGGACCCCACACGGGGAGTGGCCCCATGACCCAGCGCAACGAATACGCCCTGCGCAAAGCGCAGTTGGTAGCGCGGTGTGATCTGGAACGCCTGCGCCTGCAGTTTTCCCTGAAGCAAATCCGCCAAACGGTGACCGGGCCCGGTACCGGCGCCCCTGCTGCGTGGACGGCTCCGGTGGCCGCAACCCTGCTGAGTTTTGCGCTGCCCACCCTGGGCGTGCAGCGATTGAGTCGCTATGTGCGCTTGCTGTCCCTGGCCGTTACAGCCTACCGCATTGCAAGCCAGTGGCGTGCTGGGCAACCCGCCAAGCCGGCGCCCTGAGCGGTTTATTGAAACGCCACTTCCGCAAAGCTGCGTAATTTCCGGCTGTGCAACTGGTCCACCCCTTGGGCGCGCAGCAGCTCCACGGCCCGCATGCCGATGCGCAGGTGCTGGTCGACCCGCTCTCGGTAAAAGTGGTTGGCCATACCGGGTAACTTGATCTCCCCATGCAGAGGTTTGTCGCTCACGCACAGTAGCGTGCCGTAGGGCACCCGAAATCGAAAGCCGTTGGCCGCAATGGTGGCGCTTTCCATGTCCAGCGCCACGGCGCGGCTCTGGCTGAAGCGGCGCTGGGGCTGGTTGTTGGGCAGCAGTTCCCAGTTGCGGTTGTCAGTAGAGGCTACGGTGCCGGTGCGCATGATGCTTTTCAGTGC
>CAJASG010000685.1 GCA_903944555.1 uncultured beta proteobacterium | reverse complement strand
TCCAGGCTCCATGCATAGGCGGAGTTTCTTCGAAAAACATGGGGTTTTTGATGAAGCCTACAGAATCGCGGGGGACTATGAAATGTTCCTCAGAGCTTTTGTGGGTAACGAATCGGAAGCGCTTTTCATTCCTGATTTTGTAACTGTTGGAATGCGCCATGGTGGGCTCAGTAGCAACCCTCACAATAGTTTGATAGCCCTGCGAGAGATGCGAAATGCACAAAAGAAGCATGGAGTAGGGTTGCCCAGCCGGTCTTGGATATTGGCAATTATTCGGGTTTATGCACGCCTGTTTGTTTGGCGGGTACTTGGCGAAAGAAATGGCAAGTGGATCATTGATGTAGCCCGTCGAATGATGGGGTTGCCTGCGTATTGGTCTAAGGTCTGAATTGAAGTGAACGCATTGCGGATACTCAACGTAAATTCCAGCTTGGGACTGAGGTTGGGCGGAGGTACCGCAGAGCGCACCTATCAAATGAGTCGTTTTTTGGCAAATCAGGCCAATGTGCAATGCACTGTTCTGACGCTCGACATAGATTTGGCTACTGAGCGTATTCAGGGACTCTTTCCATCTAATCATGTGGTGTTACCGTGCTTATGGACGCGTTTCTATGTGCCCCGCACTGGATGGAGAACCATCAAACGACTTGTCGCGGATTCGGATGCCATACATTTAATGGGACACTGGAGCATCCTTAATGTTCTTGTTTATCTTGCTGCCAAGCGCGCCGGCAAACCTTATGTAGTTTGTCCCGCAGGTTCGTTACCGATTTTTGGGCGTTCGGCAACTTTAAAGCGCATCTACAACTTTCTTGTGGGTAATGCAATCATTCGAGATGCGTCGGCATGCATAGCGGTAACTGCGAGCGAACTTCCGCACTTCGAGATGTACGGTGTTGATCCGTCCAAAGTCGTGGTGATTCCAAATGGGGTGAATCAAGCGGACTTCCCTCTTGCCAATAAGCAGGAGTTTCTGAGTAAATATGGGCTCCCCGATGCTCCCATCATTTTGTTTATGGGGCGTTTGAACCCAATCAAAGGCCCGGACTTGCTGTTGCTGGCGGTCATTCAGGTGGCTGCTCAGTTAGCGACCTTTCAACTTGTATTTGTGGGGCCGGATGGTGGCATGCTAGGGCAATTAGTGGAGACTGCTGAACATTCGGGATTGTCCGGGCGAATTCATTTTTTGGGATACTTGAGTGGGATAGATAAGTCAGCCGCTTATCGTAGTGCGCGCTTATTGGTAGTCCCCTCCCGGCATGAGGCTATGTCCATAGTCGCAATTGAGGCGGGCATTTGTGGGACACCCGTATTGCTCACAGACCAATGTGGTTTTAGTGACATCAGAGATGTGGACACCCGTCTGGAGGTGCCTGCCACTGCCGACGGTATTGCACAGGGGTTGACTCAGTTGCTCAGCAATACTGGTATTTTGACGACCATCGCTCCGATGTGGAATAACTATGTCGTGCAGCGGTTCACTTGGGATGCCATTGGTCCGTCCTATCTTGCTCTCTACAAGCGCATCGGGGTCAAGCGGGGTGACGCGTGAAGATCCTTGTCGTTTCTCAATATTTTTCGCC
>CAJASG010000684.1 GCA_903944555.1 uncultured beta proteobacterium | reverse complement strand
GCATCGTTCGGATCGGACTTGAGCACCGTCATGATGTCGGACGGTTTGAGCGTATTCGCCAGCTTTTCGATCTCGTCACTGGTGGCATGGCCCAGCTTGATCCAGGTGAGTTTGGAGCCGGCATCTGCGGGGTTGACTGAGAAACCTTCGCCCAGTTTGGCGACATACAAAGTACCCGCTGACAGCGCCTTTTCCTTGTCGGCGACAAACAGGAACAAGCCGCTGTTGGTGTAATCGTCCCCCATCAGCACTGTGCGGTTGTCGGGCATGACCTGAACCAATTCGTGCGAAATGCGGCCCATGCAGAAGTGCTTGACCAGGGTGCCGGAGCCGTCCGGGTTGACCGTCACCTCCGGCAAATGGCCATAGTGGTAGGGATTGGCAATGCTCTCGTCACCAAACAAGTTTTTGCTGAAGGCTTTGAACACCTTGTCATTCGCGGCGAAAGGCGCATCGGGCTCGTACTCTTCGCTGGACAGATGGGTATTCCAGGGCGACAGACTGGAACCGCAGGTAATCCACAACCCCTGGGCCTGGGAGGTGTCCACGTTGTGGTATTTCACCAAACTGAGTTTGCCGGTGCTCTGGTCCTGGTCCAGTGTCAGCACCGCAATGGGTGATGGCAGCGTGCCATAGGCATCGGCGTTGGCCTGATTGCGGGTCACGTATTCAAACTGCACTACGGCAAACACGGCCCGCCCCTTGATGCCAGCTACTTTGGCTTGCGGCAATTGCAGCAAGGAGGTGCCATCCGGGCAGTCCGAGAAAAATGGACGCTCTTTGCCCGGTACCGAGGTGTCCATGATGGGTTTGTTGAAGATATCAACATAGCCACCTGCCAGTACCGTGCCACCCTTGCCGTCCGGTACGCGATCCCCGGTGATGAAGAAAGGTTCGAAGGCCAGCTTGTAGCTTCGGGTTACGCCATGGATGTCCTTGACGTTCATGCTGGAGGCCACCAAAGTGGTCGCCATCGCAGCAGGGTTGGCCAAACTAGGGGCTGCCATCGGCGAGAAGCTGGCGGACAGAAATGCCCCCATGGCAGCCGGCACCGCAGTGCTGGTGGCGCACCCAGCCAACAAGCTGCTGCCGGCCAACGCGCCCAAGGGAAGCATGGGTGCAGCCGATAAAAATTTGAGTGCCGTGCGGCGTGTGTGCAAGGGGGTTGGGGTCATGTCAGGGCTTTCTCGGAATGATTCGACGCAAAGCGCCATCCTAGAAACCTAATGTGACAATTTGACGAAAATTCGGTGACACCGCGCATACACCCATGCGCGCATGTGTATTTCTGCTAATTCAAGGGCTTTGCAGGCCTGCCGCTGGCAATCCCGCGTCTATGCGTTTTTGGTTGGCGTGAAACACCGTCAGCACGTTGGACGCCACCATGTCCAGTGCCGGGCGCGTATTGCCCTGCTTGTCCGTCCACACCTTGGGCGTCAGGGCACCCGTCAGCGCCAGTGCGTCGCCATCGTCCAGCGCCATCAGCGCGGCGCTGGCCTCCGTGGCAAAGGCAATCACGTTCACCATCAGGCTCTCGCCATCACCCGCAACCGCCTTGACCTTGGCCAATGCAAAGCTGGTTCCATTTTTACCTTGGCGTGTTTCGGCCAAGCCCACGAGCGTGCCGGCGATCAGTCCATCAATCATCATTTCTCCTGTGGGGTGGTTTCAAGTTTGCGCAGCTCAAATCCTGCCTGCTCCAACCGGGTCAATAACTCGGCATAGGCCTTGGGACTGACGGTGGGCGTGCGGGCAAGTATCCACAGGTATTCCCGCTTGGGCTCACTAACTGCTGCCAATTGGTATTGCGGGTCCAGGTCAATAACCCAGTAGTCACCCCACACCGCAGGAATGAAGGACAGCCATGCCGGAGCAAAACGAACCTTCAGCTTGGGCGAACCCGCATCACCGACCAGGCGCGCAGCGCCAACCGCCTCGCTGAGGGACCCATCCTCTGTGGTGCAGCGGTTGGTGACCCGCACCGTGCCATCCGCCAGTGGGGCGTACTGCGCCTGGGTGTTGCTCGCACACTTCTTTTGAAATCGGTTGGGGTATTTGGCGATCTCAAACCAGACTCCCATGTAGCGGGGAACGTCTAGCGCTGCCACTGTGCTCAATGGATTGGCAGGGGGCGCCGCGGCAATGGCTGCAGCAGTGCAAAGGGCGTAAACGCCCAGGAATGTGATGAACAGTTTGGTTTTCATAGCGTAGATCATGGTAGCGGCGTCAACTTAGCCACACTCAGCGCCAGCCATTTGATACCGTGGCGCGGGAAGTTGATTTGGGCACGGGCATCATCCCCACTGCCTTCCAAGGTCAAAACGGTCCCTTCGCCAAACTTGGCGTGGAATACTTTCTGGTTGGTCCGCAAACCATGCTCAGATTCCTTCTTGCGTGGAACTTGGGCATCAAAAGTGCCTGTAGACCCCGTAGATTGTGCGTAAGCAGCTCCTGAATTCGTAGCAAAAGAATTACCCCATGCACGCCCAGCGGCGCCCATGTTGGCCGCCGAGTGCTTGGGCGTGAGCCACTTCAAGGCCTCCTCGGGCAGCTCATCAAAGAAGCGGCTCTTCAGGTTGAAGCGGGTCTGCCCGTGCAGCATGCGGGTTTGAGAATGGCTCAGGTACAGGCGTTTGCGGGCGCGCGTGATGGCGACGTACATCAAGCGGCGCTCTTCCTCCAGACCGTCGCGGTCATTCATGGAGTTCTCATGCGGGAACAGGCCCTCTTCCATGCCGGTGATGAACACGCCGTCAAATTCCAGCCCTTTGCTGGAGTGCACCGTCATGAGCTGGATGGCATCTTGCCCGGCCTGGGCCTGGTTGTCGCCCGCCTCCAGCGCCGCGTGGGACAGGAAGGCAGCCAAGGGGGAAATGGTCTCACCTGACTCAAAGTCGGGAGCCAGTGTGTCCTCCAGCGCCTGGCTG
>CAJASG010000683.1 GCA_903944555.1 uncultured beta proteobacterium | reverse complement strand
GTCCACCATCAGCCGCGTCACCACCGCCAAATACATGGCCACGCCTTTTGGCACGTTCGAGCTCAAGTACTTCTTTGGCTCCGGCCTGGGTACGGAGTCCGGCGGTAACGCATCGAGTACCGCCGTGCGCGCGCTGATCAAGCAGTTCATCAGTGCCGAGAACAGCAAAAAGCCCCTGTCGGACAACCAAATCTCCGAGATGCTCAAGGAGCAGGGCATTGAATGCGCGCGGCGCACTGTGGCCAAATACCGCGAGGGCCTCAAAATCGCCCCCGCTTCGCTGAGAAAAGACCTTTAATACTTTGCAGGGCAAAAATTCCGTTCTGCCCTCAACTGACTATGCAACAACTTCAATTATTTCTTCCCTGCGCCGCAGGCGTGGAAGACTACCTGGCCCCCGAGATTCTGCAGATCACACAGCTGCCGCCGGGCTGTATCACCAAGCAGCGCGGCGGCGTGGCGGTGCGCACCTCGTTTGCCAATGCGATGCTGCTCAACCTGTACAGCCGCTTGGCCCAGCGGGTGCTGGTGTTGCTGTCGTACACCGAATACCGCAGCGAACAGGACCTGTACCGCGCTGCCTGCGAGGTGGCCTGGGAGCGCTGGTTTACCCCGCAACAAAGCATCAAGGTCGAGATAACCGCGCAGCACAGCCCGCTGACCTCGTTGAACTTTGCCGCGCTGAAAGTCAAAGACGCGGTGTGTGACCGCTTTCGTGAAAAGGCCAATGGCGTGCGCCCCAATGTCGACACCCAATGGCCCGATGTGCGCATCTACGCCCACTTGACCACCGACAGCTGCTCGCTCTATATCGACACCTCGGGTGAGCCCCTGTTCAAGCGCGGCTGGCGCGAAGACAAGGGCGATGCGCCCCTGAAGGAAACCCTAGCCGCCGCCATGCTGGCCGCCAGCGGCTGGGCCTCGGGCGAAGAGGACTTGGTGCCGCTGTACGACCCCTGCTGCGGCAGCGGCACCGTGGTGATTGAGGCCGCGCAAATTGCCTGCAACATCGCCGCCGGCTCGCGCCGGCATTTTGCGTTTGAGAAATACCTGCCCTTCAAGGCCCAGGAGTGGGCCGCCATGAAGCAAGAGGCCGCCGACGCCGTGGTCAAGCCAGAGCCAGGCCAGGCCAAGTTGCTCTACGGCAGCGATGTGTCTCACCGCATGGTGGACTTTGCCCAGCGCAATGCCGAGCGCGCCGGGGTGGCCGATGTGATTGAGTTCCGGGGTGGCGATGCCTTGCAGCGCATGCCCCCAGTGGAGGGTGGCGGTGTGATGGTGCTCAACCCGCCGTATGGCGAGCGGATTGAAGTCGCCGGTGTCGCCGGGGCTGGCCGCATGGGCGCTGAGTCGGAGCAGGTCGGCCGCTTTGGCGCCCGCGAGCTGGCGCACACGGAGGATGGCGGTGAATTTTTCAGCCAGCTGGCCAGCCATTGGAAGAAGAACTACTCGGGCTGGAACGCCTGGGTGCTCACCCCGGACCTCAAGCTGCCCAGCAAGATGCGGCTCAAGGAGTCACGCCGCGTGCCCATGTGGAACGGCCCAATTGAGTGCCGTCTGTTCAAATTCAGCATGGTCAAAGGCGCGATGCGGGAGCCCAAAGCTTGATTGTTCTGGACACCAACATCGTCCTGGACCTGTTTGTCTTTGGCGATCCG
>CAJASG010000682.1 GCA_903944555.1 uncultured beta proteobacterium | reverse complement strand
TGGTGCACGATGGCCAGCCCCAAGCCTGAGCCACCCTGCCCCATGCGGGTGGTGAAAAACGGATCAAAAATGCGCCCCACAATGTCGGCGGTCATACCCACACCATCGTCCGCAAAGGTCAGCTGAATCGTCTCCGCATCCAGTTGACGCCCCGTCACCAAGATCACGCCTTGCGTTCGGCCGGTGAAGGCATGCAGTGCCGCATTCATCACCAGATTGATCACGACCTGCCCCAAAGAACCGGGGAAGCTATTCATCGTGATGTCCGCCGGTATATCAATCTCCAGCTGCCAAGGCAGCTTTTTAAGGTTCGGCTTCAGCGTGGCGATGATTTCACGCACCACTTCGTGCAAGCCAAAAACCCGCTGCCGCTCTGATGACTGGTCAACCGCCACTTGCTTGAAACTGTGCACCAGTTCCGACGCCCTTTGCAGTGAGCGCTGCACCAGTTCAGAGCCTTCCAGGCTGTCGGCCATAAAACGCTCCAGCGTAGACCGCTTGAGCTCGTTGCGCAAAACCAGTTCCTGAAACTCAAGAACACGGTCATGCATAGAGCTGGAGACCACCAATGCGTTGCCGATAGGCGTGTTGAGCTCATGCGACACACCTGCCACCAAGCCACCCAGAGCCGCCATTTTTTCGGACTGCACCAGCTCTCGCTGTGCCAACTGCAGAGTCGACAGTGCAGATGAAAGATCGGCATTGGCACCTTTGAGCTCCAACGTGCGCAGCTCTACCCGCGCCTCCAGTTCGGCATTGAGCTTGAGTACTTTCGCCTCAATCAGGGTTCGCTCCGTCAAGTCATACAGCAGACTCATGGTCATACGCCGTCCGTTCTGCTCAACAGAATCAGCGGATACTGACACCGGTACCACGGTGCCATCACGCGCCTTAACATTCATCTCCAGTTGGCGCACGCAACCATTGCGCCTGAACTCTGCACCAAAGGCCTCCCGCGACGCTGCCTCAAACCAGATGCCGAGCTCCAACGGCGACTTGCCTGCGACGCCCTCCCGTGTCCAACCGAGCACGCTTTCCCATGCTTTGTTCACGTACGTAATCTCGCCGGTCGCGGCATCGGTCAAGGACAGCGGCGCGGGAATGATGTCGCCCACCATTGCAAAACGTGATTCAGCCTGGCTTAACTGGTGGTCCCGCGTGGTGAGACTGGCGACCGTCTCGGTCAACTGCACATTAAGCTCCGCGACTCGGCGAGTCTGGCGCTGTTGGTGCAGCACCATCCGACTCACAATGAACATGCTGATAAACAAAATCACCGAAAGGTCGCTCGCTCGTCCCCAGGCTCCGCGGTGAATCTGAATCAGTTGGATGCCGTTCGCTTCCATCCAGGCCAGACCCAAAATGACCACAATCGAAACTGCGCACATGGCGTAGCCATGCCCCAATCCCAGCAACCATCCGCTGAGCATGATGACGACGGGATACGCATAGAGAACCGGATTTCCAAGGTTCCCCATCAACAGGGACTGCACCGTGATGGCAGCCCATGTGCCCCAACCAAACGTCACAAATGCCACTGCCGTATTCCCAACCCGCAAGACGCTGAGGGACGTGAGTGCCGCCAGCAAAATAACGACATTGATGACGGAGCCGCGAAGATCACTGCCAGCAACGTAGTCTGCCAGTGTGAGCAAAACAACCACGAGGCAGGTCGCCTGCACGACGCCGCTAAACAGCCTAGCGCCGTCCTCTGCGTCCGGGGCGTCAGAAGGCTTGCTCAATTTCAGAAAATCAAACATGGAACGGGTCGGCGAATGATTCCGCGCATGTGCAACTCATGCGCGGAACTGTATCAGAGCGCGGCTTCAAGCACCCTGCGGCTGACCTCTGGCGTCACATCACGGTGTTCACTGAGCTTGACCATGCCGTGCGCCTCCAGCTGACGAACTACGGTGTCGACAGCGTCGGCACCCAAACCGTATTCGGACAAGCGGGTCGGAATGCCCATGGCCTCAAAGAAAGCACGGGTCTGCTCAATGGCAGCGGTGATGCGCTCGTCGTCCGTGCCGGTGCGGATGCTCCAAACACGCTCACCGTATTGCAACAGCTTTTCGCGTTTTTGCACACGGCGTTCATTCAACATGGCAGGCAACACAATAGCCAGCGTGCGGGCGTGATCGATATTGTGCAAAGCGGTCAATTCATGGCCGATCATGTGGGTCGACCAGTCTTGCGGCACACCCGCGCCGATCAGTCCGTTGAGTGCCAGAGTAGCGCTCCACATCAGCGTGGCACGGTCATCGTAATTGGGTTCGCTTGCGGCCAGCAGGCGCGGCCCCACTTCCACCAAAGTTTGCAATAGTCCCTCGGCAAAACGGTCCTGCACCGGCGCATTCACGGGGTAGGTCAGGTACTGCTCAACGGTGTGAACAAAGGCATCCACCACGCCATTGGCTATTTGCTGGGTTGGCAGGGTGTAGGTCTTGGTTGGGTCCAGCACTGAGAATTTGGGGTAAAGGCGTGGGTTGCCAAACGGCAGCTTGGCACCGATATCGCGACGGGTTATGACCGAGCCGCTGTTCATTTCGGAGCCCGTGGCAGGCAGGGTGAGCACAGTACCAAAAGGCAGTGCGGATTTGACGTTGCGCCCACCCTTAAGCAGGATTTCCCAGGTATCGCCCTCAAACGGCACGGCTGCGGCAATGAATTTGGCCGCGTCGATCACCGAGCCGCCGCCCACCGCCAGCAAGAAGTCAAAGCCCTCTTCGCGCACCTGCAGCACGGCCTTCATCGACGTCTCGAAACTTGGGTTTGGCTCGATACCGCTGAAGGTAGCGTGCTGGCGCGCGCCCAATGCAGTGCGTACCTCTGCCAGCGTGCCGGTTTTTTCAGCACTGGCGCCGCCGACCAAGATCAACACTTTGGCCTGTTCAGGCACCAGCTTGGCAATGTCGGCGATGCGGTCTTTGCCGAAAACAATGTGGGTTGGATTAACGAAGTCAAAATTCAGCATGGCATTCCTATGGTGTGGGATTGGAGATGGAAAAAAGGCAGAAGCACACAGGGCGCGTCATCTAAAGGGGACTCGGCCCCAAAATCAATTCAGTGCTGCGCAGCGCGTGTTCAAACGGGCTGCCATTGCGTCGCAGTTTGGCCAGCAAGCTGGCCCCGAGCCACAGCTCATACAAGGTCAGCGCCGTGTCCTGTGCCACCAGCGCAGGGGATACGGAACCATCTACTTGGGCGTCTTCCAGGCACTGCGCGATGCGCTGCACTACACGATCCGTTCCGGCGCGCAGCGTAATACGCATGGCTTCTGAGATATCCGCCACCTCGGCGCTGAGTTTGACGATCAGGCATTTGGCACCGCCCCCAGATTCACCGCAACCGTCCGCGCGAATTTCGCACTGGGTGGCATTCCAGAATGACCAGTAGCGCATCAACCGCGTCCGGGCAGTTTGGCCATCAGAAGCAAACAGGGCATCCAAACGGGCCAAATACTGTTCCATGTAGCGCACCAGAAGCTCTTCGCCAAAGCGCTCTTTTGACTTGAAGTAGTGATAGAACGAACCTTTGGGAACTCCCGCAGTGCTCAATATTTCTGACAGTCCAACCCCGACAAATCCTTTGCTCGCAATCAGCCGCGCTCCACAATCAAGGATGTGGTTCTTAGCCGGGGACTGGTCTATTTGCATGGCCTCATTATGAACAAGTAGACCAGTCGTCTACAAATCACCAGAAAAATGACCTTTAGATTTACAAAACTATTGGCACCCGACAACCCCGGCGTGCAAGACCGGGGCCACCGGCCTGCACCACTTAACTCAGAAGCTGGTCCAAGCCTCTTCCGATGTATCCGCAGCAGGCGCTTTAGGGGCCTTACCTTTGGGCGCCGCCGCGATGGCCATTGGTGGCTTCTTTAATGCCAAGGAAGGGGCTTTCCCCAATGGCTTCTTCAGCGCTGGGCGTGCCGCTGGCGTGTAGTGGGGAATCTTCGTGCGCGCTGGTTCTTGTGAAACACTGCCACCGGCCAATTTAAAGGCACTCACCACGCCCACCATCCGCCCAGCCTGCTGGTTCAGGCTATCCGCTGCTGCTGCAGCTTCTTCCACCAAGGCTGCATTTTGCTGGGTGACGTTGTCCAACTGGGTAATGGCTTGGTTAATTTGGTCAATGCCATTGGTTTGCTCATGCGCCGACGCACTGATTTCACCAATCAGATCCGCCACACGCTTAACCTGCGCGACGATGTCGCTCATCGACGCACCCGCCTCGCCAACCAGACGACTGCCTGTTTCAATCTTATCCACGCTGGCACTGATCAGGGTTTTGATTTCCTTCGCCGCATCTGCGGAGCGGCCAGCCAAACTGCGCACTTCACTGGCGACCACAGCAAAGCCGCGCCCCTGCTCACCGGCCCGTGCCGCCTCCACTGCGGCGTTGAGCGCCAGAATATTGGTTTGAAAGGCAATGCCGTCAATGACACCAATGATGTCAGCAATCTTTCGGGAAGCGGCTGTTATTTCATCCATAGTGGCTACCACTTGCCCTACCACCACTCCTCCGTGAGTCGCCGCCGAACTGGCCGACCCGGCCATCTGATTAGCCTGGCGTGCGGTATCCGCGTTGTTTTTCACGGTAGTACTCAAATCCTGCATCGACGCCGCGGTTTCCTCCAGATTACTGGCCTGGGTCTCCGTACGTTGGGACAAGTCGGTATTGCCTGCGGAGATTTCATTCGCACCCGTTGAAATGTTTTCAGCCCCAGTTCGCACTTCACTGACCATGCGCGACAAGCCGTTGCGCATCTCTAACAAAGCACCCAGCAGGTGGGCCGCCTCGTCGCGGCCACTCACCACAATGTCGGCCACCAAGTCGCCCTGCGCAACACGGTCCGCAGCATCTACAGCCGTGCGCAGCGGACCGGTAATGCTCTTCGTGAGGCGCCAAGCCATCAAGGCCGCGAGAACGAGCAGCAAAGCACCGGCAACGCTGATCACCGTCACGGTGGACCGGTTACTGGCATTGGCTTGCTCGGTTGCTGCATCGGCATTCTGGTTTTGAAGCGCGATGAACGCCGCGATTTCCGACACAGCTTTGGTTAGCAAGGGGTCAATTTTTTCGGTGATGACGGCACTGGCCTGCTCGCTGTTGAACTGCGCAGCAAGGTCCACCGCTTCCTTGAACTGAGCGTCCATCTGGCGGTCAACCTCTGCCAACCGAGCAAACACCACGCGCTCTGGCTCTCCGATTCCACCTGCCTCCAGCTTGCCTTTGGCAGCAAGATAGGCGGCACGGTTTTTCTTGGCCTCGGCTTCGTCTTTTTGTACGCCCTCGACTTTGGTTTGCATGCCCATGTTGCGTACGGATACCGCACTGAGAAGCAATGATTTACGCATTTCAGCCGCCAAGACCTGCTGCGCCGACGCCCGCTGCAAGGTTTCCAACAAGGTGGCTCGACTCGCGCCATTGCTCACCAAGGTCCCCACCAACAGCACACTGGCCGCCAGCAAGATCATTCCGAAACCCAAGCCCAGACGCAGACCAATCGTCATGTCACGTAAATTCATAATTATTCTCCAACGTAGGGATTGCCCAGCTTGGCCATCCACAGCGCCCATACAGATGACGAAGGGACTAACCCTTATTTGTACACACCCACCCCAACCCAAGTATCTCCCACGCGCTCCAGGTACATCACCTTTTCAGCGATCTTTTCAGTGGCTGGATTGCGGAATTTGTAAGTCTCTGACCAGCCTTTTCCTTTGGTTTTGGCCAGGTCGCACAGCATCTGAACGAGAAGCTTCCCATCAGGATCTTTCAAGCCGATCAGGTCCTTACCGACGAGCTTGGCATTGGCACCATGGCCAAGCACTTTGCCGCCCAAATCATAGTAGGCAATGTACAGATCACGGTCCTTGAACAACTTTCCATTGGTAAATTCTTCGGCCGATTTTTCCGGTCCATTGGCCTTGAGATAGGCCACCGCACGCTTGGTCATCGCCTCAGCCTCAGCCGCCGTACCTTGATCGGCCGCATGAACCGCGCTGGCCATCAAAAAACCCATCGCGAAGGTACTGAGAAGCACCTTGAAAGTGGACAAAAATTGCATTACGGAGTCTCCTGTTGTTGATACAGTCCCGTCAAAGGGACTGGCACCACTTTACGACCGGAAAATCCGCTCCAATACCGGGGAAACCCTTGTCATCATCCACATGTCAGCTATCAGAAAGCGATCAGCCTTTGTAAATCCCGCAGCCAACCAATGTGTCGCCTACGCGCTCCAAATACATGGCCTTACCTTCCATTTTTTGGGACACGGGGTTGAGGAATTTGTATCCTTCTACCCAACCCTTGCCTTTGGTTTTGGCCAGGTCAATGAACATTTGAATCAGTGGTTTGCCATCAGGGTCTTTCAAGCCAATCAGGTCCTTGCCGACCAGCTTGGGGTTGGCTCCCTGCGCCAGATTTTTACCATTCAGGTCATACACAATAATGTACAAATCACGGTCCTTGAAAGACTTTCCGTTGGTGAATTCTTCGTACGATTTTTCAGGCCCGTTGGCCTTAAGGTAGACCACTGCTTTCTTGACCATCGCCTCTGCTTCGGCGGCGGTGCCCTGATCGGCCGCATGGGCAACGCCAGCCATGGCAAAACTCATGACAGTCACGCTCAGCAAGACCTTCAATACAGACAAAATTTTCATGGGAATGATTCCTGAGTGGGGATTAATTTGGACCGATATAACGAAAAAAGTATAGTCCCATCTCCCAATAAAAGCGACTCAGTACAAACCCGTTTTCAACACCCTTAAGAAACCCTTAAGAAAAGAAAAATTAGGTGTCCGCCGCTGCTTTACTGCATCCCCGCCAAGCCAGCAATCGCCAGCGCGTAGCCATTCACCCCGAAGCCAACCATGACCGCTTTGGCCGCTGGCGAGATGTAAGAGTAGTGGCGAAAGGCCTCTCTGGCGTGCACGTTGCTGATGTGCAGCTCAATCAGGGTGATGCCAGTGCCCTTGATCGCGTCGTGCAAGGCGATGCTGGTATGGGTGTACGCCCCAGCGTTCAGAATGACTCCAGCCAAGGTGCCTGCCGCCTGCAAGCGCCCGGCTTCGTGCAGCCAGTCCACCAAGACGCCTTCGTGGTTGCTTTGGCGAAAGTCCAGAGCAAAACCATTGGCCAGGCAGGCCTGCTCGCACAGACCCTGCACGTCGGCCAGTGTTTGCGAGCCATACACCTGCGGTTCACGGGTGCCCAGCAGGTTCAAATTCGGGCCATTGAGAATCAGGGCGGTTTTCATGGTCAGGCTCTTTCAGCAATCGTCAATTAAGTTGCTATTATTTTAATAGCTGCTTGCGCACGTATCTAAAGGGCTTGAGGCCGATTTGGCACTAAATATTGGCAGCAATCGGTGCCAGACTGGTGTGCACGTCACCACATTGTGCGCGGTGGCGCAGGACATGGTCCATCACCACCAGCGCCAGCATGGCCTCGGCAATCGGCGTGGCGCGAATGCCCACGCAGGGGTCGTGGCGGCCTTTGGTGATCACTTGGGTCGGGTTGCCCGCCACGTCGATCGAGTCGCGCGGACTCAGGATCGAACTGGTGGGCTTGATGGCAATGCTCACTTCCAAGTCCTGACCCGTCGAAATACCGCCCAACACGCCACCGGCATTGTTGGTGGCAAAACCTTGTGGTGTGAGGGAATCGCCATGGGTGGTGCCGCGCTGCGCCACACTGGCAAAACCGGCACCAATTTCCACGCCCTTGACAGCATTGATGCCCATCATGGCGTAGGCAATGTCGGCATCCATCTTGTCAAACAGCGGCTCGCCCAGGCCCACCGGTACATTGCTGGCCGACACCCGAATGCGGGCACCGCAGGAGTCCCCGCCCTTGCGCAAGGCTTCCATGTACTCCTCCAATGCGGTTACATCAGCAATCGGGGCAAAAAACGGATTGACGGGCACATGGCTCCACGACTCAAACGCAATGGGCAACTCGCCAATTTGCGTCATGCAGCCACGAAATTCGGTGCCGTAGTGTTCTTTGAGCCATTTTTTGGCCACCGCCCCTGCAGCCACCATGGGCGCAGTCAGTCGGGCGCTGGAGCGCCCCCCTCCACGCGGATCGCGGATGCCGTATTTTTGGAAGTAGGTGTAGTCCGCATGACCAGGGCGAAAAGTCTCCAGGATGTTGCCGTAGTCTTTGGAGCGCTGGTCGGTGTTCTGGATCAGCAAGGCGATGGGGGTGCCCGTGGTCTTGCCCTGGTAGACACCGCTCAGGATTTGCACCGCATCGGGCTCGTTGCGCTGGGTGACGAACTTGGAGGTGCCGGGGCGACGGCGGTCCAGGTCACCCTGGATGTCGGCCTCGCACAAGTCCATTCCCGGCGGGCAGCCGTCAATCACGCAGCCAATGGCTGGGCCGTGGGATTCACCAAAGTTGGTGACTGCGAATAGGGTTCCGAATGTA
>CAJASG010000681.1 GCA_903944555.1 uncultured beta proteobacterium | reverse complement strand
GGGCAGGAAGCTGACGAATTCGTTGTAATGGCGCTCATGAAAACGGCCAGTTTCGCCGCGTATTCGTCCACCACTTCGCGCCAGGGGGATGCGTCTCCCATGTCGGCTAAAAGTGTCCATGGCTTGGCGTGTTTCCCGCTGGACCCACGCACCGGCATCAGGCGCAAGGGCCATAGCAAGATCTGGCGAAGCTGTCGCACGCAGTGAAGGCTGGGTTGCATCAACATCTGCGTGCGCTCTGGTCGACTATCCCAGGCGTGCCTGGTGCCGCGCTATCTGCGCCCGCACCTGGGCCGGTGCCGTGCCGCCCAGGATGTTGCGGGCATTGAGTGAGCCGCGCAAGGAGAGCACCTCGTAGACGTCCTTTTCGATACTCGAATTGAATTCCTGCAACACCGCCAAGGGCAATTCTGACAAATCGACCTGGTGCGAGATGGCGGCTTTGACGGCATGCGCCACAGTTTCATGGGCATCCCGAAACGGCAGGCCTTTTTTGACCAGATAGTCGGCCAGATCGGTTGCAGTGGCGTAGCCTTTGAGGGCGGCCCGTTCCATGGCTTCGGGTTTGACAGTGATGCCGCCTTCCTTCACACCGGTCGCCGGATTCAACTGGCCGCCCACCATTTCGGCAAATATGCGCAGCGTGTCTTTCAGGGTGTCCACGGTGTCAAACAGGGGTTCCTTGTCTTCCTGGTTGTCCTTGTTGTAGGCCAGGGGCTGGCCCTTCATCAACGTAATCAGGCCCATCAGGTGGCCAACCACGCGCCCTGTCTTGCCGCGCGCCAGTTCGGGTACGTCGGGGTTCTTTTTCTGCGGCATGATGGAGCTGCCGGTGGTGAACCGGTCGGCAATCTGCACAAAGCCGAAGTTTTGGCTCATCCACAAAATCAGCTCTTCGCTGAAGCGGCTGATGTGCACCATGCACAGCGAGGCGGCGGCGGTGAATTCAATGGCAAAGTCGCGGTCACTGACGGCGTCCAAGCTGTTTTGGCAGACCTGGGGTTGGCCCTGGTCATCGACCATGCCTAAAGTAGTGGCCACGCGTTCGCGGTCCAGCGGGTAGCTTGTGCCGGCCAGTGCGGCTGCACCCAAGGGCAGACGGTTGGTGCGTCGGCGCACGTCGCTCATGCGCTCCGCATCGCGGCTGAACATTTCGACATAGGCCAGCATGTGGTGGCCGAAGCTGATGGGTTGGGCGACTTGCAGATGGGTGAATCCGGGCAGGATCACTTCGACATTTTTTTCAGCCACTTCTATCAATGCTTTTTGCAGATCGGTCAATAGGCCGCCAATCAGGTCAATCTCGCCGCGCAGCCACAGGCGTACGTCGGTGGCGACTTGGTCATTGCGGGATCGCCCGGTGTGCAGTCGCTTGCCCGCATCACCGACCAACTGGGTCAGGCGTGCTTCGATGTTGAGGTGCACGTCCTCCAGGTCCAGCTTCCATTCAAAGCTGCCAGCCTCGATTTCGCCCCAGATTTGCGCCATGCCCTTCTGGATGGCGGCATGGTCGGTGGTATTGATGATATTTTGGTGGCTCAGCATGTCGGCATGGGCCAGTGAACCGGTGATGTCGGCCTGCCACAGTCGTTTGTCAAAAAATACGCTGGACGTGTAACGTTTGACCAGATCACTCATAGGCTCAGAAAAGAGCGCCGACCACGCTTGGGATTTTTTATCGAATTGATTTTGGGACATGAAAAGCGGTTCAAAAAATGGGGGCAAAATCCATCAAACATGAAAGATACCCAAATATTATCGACGTTCCAGGAAAGTAGCCCCGCGCAGGGGCTGCCCCAGGCTGGGACGGCATTGGTGTTTGATGCGTGCCAAATGGGTGTGGTGTTGCGTGCCGTGTTGTTTGTGGAGTTGTCTGTGGGTGTGGTGGTGATGTTTGCATCGGGCAGTTTTATGGACTGGGTGACCCGCGTGTCACTGGTAACAGGTGGTGCCCTACCCGCCACCTTGGCATGGATTCTGACGGCCTGCATGGCCAAACGCTTGCTGGCACGCGTGGCTCCGGTGGTGCAGTACGTGGCGGCTACCGCGCTGGGTGCCCTAGCCGGGCTCTATGGTTGTGGTTTGCTTTCGGTCTCCGGCTTGCTGGATGGGGCTCCCTGGATGGCCAGTGCCTGTGCAGGAGCCTTGCTGTCGTCTGTATTGGTCGCGGCCTTGGTGATGCGGGCCAAGGGGCGTATGCCGGCGGACACCGCGGCGCGCTTGATCGAACTGCAATCGCGCATACGGCCGCACTTTCTTTTCAACACGCTTAACAGCGCCATTGCGCTGGTGCGCGCTGAGCCTGCCAAGGCCGAAACCCTGCTGGAGGACTTGAGCGACCTGTTTCGCCACGCACTGATCGAGAGCAGCGAATCGGTGACCTTGGCCGAGGAGATCACTTTGGCGGAACGCTATCTGGCGATCGAGAAAGTGCGATTTGGAGAGCGACTACAGGTCGAGTGGAACTTGGATCCGGCTGCGAACTTGGCAAAATTACCACCCTTGCTGCTGCAGCCTTTGGTCGAAAATGCGGTGTGTCACGGCGTAGAGCCAAGTGCAAGCGGTGCGGAGGTCAAAATTTCTACCCAACGCAGGGGCTCTGTGGTGGTGATCAAAGTGACCAACACCGTACCGGCTGGGCAGGGTGTGAAAGGGCATGGTTTGGCTTTGCGCAACGTGCGTGAACGCTTAAGTCTGCTGCACGATGTGCAGGGGCAGTTTCGCAGTGGTTTGAAAAATGGTATTTATCAGGTGCGCATGGAGGTCCCGCTATGACTAGTGCTTCAATGCTGAATAGCCCACTGCGAGTTTTGGTGGTGGATGATGAGCATCTGGCGCGTGTGCGCTTGAAGACGTTGTTGGCTGACTGCAAGCTACCAGCAGTCGAGGTGGCGGGCGAGGCGTCCAACGCCGTGCAGGCCATGGAGCTATTGCAGCGGACGCGTTTCGATGTGGCACTGGTGGATGTGCATATGCCCGGGGCCGATGGACTCGCCCTGGGGCGCTCATTGCAGTCATTGGCCCATCCGCCTGCGTTGATTTTTGTCACGGCCCACTCCGAGCATGCGGTGCAGGCGTTTGAACTGGAGGCGGTGGACTATCTGACGAAACCGGTGCGTCTGGAACGACTGCAATCAGCATTGCAAAAGGCCGAACGATTTCTGCAGGCGCGGGCAGGCACACAACAGGCCGCTGAGTCGGATGATGTGTTGGTGATTCAGGAGCGTGGCCGCACGGAGCGGGTCCCGCTGCACCAGGTGATTTACTTCAAAGCGGAGTTGAAATACATCACCGTGCGCACCGCAGCCCGCAGCTACATTCTGGACGGATCACTCAATGAGTTGGAAGAAAAATACCACGATCGCTACATGCGTATTCACCGCAATGCACTGATTGCCCGACGGGCCGTGCGTGCGTTGGAAAAACACTACGACGCGGATGAGGGGGACGGCTGGGCAGTGCGTTTGGATGGTGTTGGCGAGCTGCTACTGGTGTCGCGCAGGCAGTTGACCAGTGTGAAAGAGTTGATCTCCAAATGAAGTTTTTTTGTGCTCTTTTGCTGCTGCTTTGGGGTACGCCATTGTTGGCGGGGGAACGCGTCCGGATCGGTGCGGAGGATGATTGGAGTCCTTACTCGTATGTGGTGAATGGCAAATCTGCGGGCTTTGCAGTCGATTTGGTGCGGGCCGCTTGGACTGCGGTAGGGGTGGAAGTTGAATTGGTGCCGCTGCCTTATGCCCGTTGCATGAAAGAGGTAGACAAAGGGCTGCTGGCAGGTTGCTTTGACACCTTGCGCGACCCCAAATTGGAATCCCATTACCGCTGGCATCAGCAACCCCTGTTTAAAGCAAAAATCGGAATTTATGGACGAACAGACGCGGTTGGGGAAGCCAGGGAAGTGACGCTTGAAAGCCTGCGTAGCAAGCGCGTAGGCACGACACATGGTTATGACTATGGTGCGGCATTCGATGGCGACAGTGCAATAGCACGCGATGTTGCGCCTTCTGACCTCTCTTCGTTGCGAAAATTGGTGGCGGGTCGAGTGGACTACGCGCTGGTGTTTGATCGGGTCGCCAATCAAATTGGCCGGGATCACCCCGAGCTTGGAAGTGCTTTCGCACTCAGGGGTGTCTTGGTGGAGCCTAGCTTGTACATCTCCTTTGCACGCACTTACCCCGGCATTGAGCGCACGATCACCTTGTTCGATCAGGGACTGGCAAGGTTGCGCAAGTCGGGTGAATATGCCCGGATTGAGGCACGCTGGCGATAACCGCGCGGCGCGTCAGCCAGTATTGCGCAACCCTGCCGCAATACCGTTGATTGAAATGTGAATGCCGCGTTGCACCCGTTCATCGGCTTGGCCAGCGCGGTAGCGGCGGACCAACTCTACTTGCAAGTGGTGCAGCGGGTCAATGTAGGGAAAGCGGTGGCGGATGGAGCGCTGCAGGGCCGCATTGTTGGCCAGTCGATTTTTCTCGCCGGTGATGGTCGCTAGTGCCTGCGCTGTGCTGTGCCACTCCGCTTCAATGGCGGTAAAAATCTTCTTGCGCAAACGGGTGTCACTCACCAGTTCCGAGTAGCGCGAGGCGAGTGCCAGATCGCTTTTCGCCATGACCATGTCCATGTTGGAAAGCAGAGTGCGAAAAAATGGCCACTGTTTGTACATTTTTTGCAGGAGCGCGGTGCGTTCTTTGACGCTGTCGGCCGGACCAGCGTGGATAAAGGCATGCACTGCCGAGCCAAAGCCGAACCAGCCCGGCAGCGTCAGGCGACACTGCCCCCAGCTGAACCCCCATGGAATGGCCCGCAGGTCTTCGATTTTTTGTGACGCCTTGCGCGAAGCGGGGCGCGAGCCGATATTCAGTTCTGCGATTTCCCGAATCGGGGTGGAACTGAAAAAGTATTCGGTGAACCCGGCAGTTTCATACACCAGCGTCCGGTAGGCGGACATGCTGTTCTGGGACAACTCGGCAGCGGCTTCCAGAAACGCGTTGGTGGCCGACTTGGTGGGTTGCAACAGCGTTGCCTCCAGGGTCGCAGCCACCAGGGTTTCCAGATTGCGCCTACCAATTTCCGGGTTGGCGTATTTGGAGCCAATGACCTCACCTTGTTCTGTCAGGCGAATCTGGCCGCGCACGGTGCCCGGGGGCTGGGCCAGAATGGCCTGGTAGCTGGGGCCGCCGCCGCGGCCTACGGTGCCGCCGCGGCCATGGAACATGCGCAGGCGAATGTGGGCGGAACCTGCGGCTGCGGCGTTGAGTTGGTCAAAATACTCTACCAACGCAATCTCGGCGCGGTACAGCTCCCAGTTACTTGTGAAAATGCCGCCGTCCTTGTTGCTGTCGGAGTAGCCCAGCATGATGTCCTGCTCAGCCCCGCTGCGGGTCACCAGCGCAGCCACTCCGGGCAGGGCATAAAAGTCCCGCATGATGGGTGCGGCGTTGCGCAGGTCTTCAATGGTTTCAAACAGCGGCACCACAATCAGGTCGCAAGTGGCTTGGGTGTCCAGCGTGCCACGCATCAGCCCCACTTCTTTTTGCAGCAGCAAAACCTCCAGCAAATCGCTGACGGTTTCGGTGTGGCTGATGATGTAGTGGCGAATGGCCAGTT
>CAJASG010000680.1 GCA_903944555.1 uncultured beta proteobacterium | reverse complement strand
GACACAGCTTGCCCACCCGTTGCTCGGCGGGCGCCAAGGAGGGCAGGGAAGCTTTGATTCTGTCCAGCATAAATACTCCTAATGAAAACCGTTGTCATAGTGGACGGCGCGATAGCTGCAACTGCCGCTGCCAACGCTGTGTGTCACGATTCTTCGCTCCAGCAAAATCCGTCGCGTGCAATCATGGCGCTGGATGCGCTGGGGCCCCAGGTGCCCGAGTTGTAGGGGCGTGGGCCCTGGGAATCACGGGCCCAAAAGTCCAGCATTGGCTCCACCCAACGCCAGGCTTCTTCTTGTTCATCGCTGCGCACAAACAGGTTCAGTCGGCCGTCGATCACGTCCAGCAGCAGTCGTTCGTAGGCGCCTACGCGCTCCGAGCCGAAGCGCTTGTCAAAGTCCAGGTCCAACTGGACCGGGGCCAGTGATTGGGATGCCCCCTGGCGCGACTGACGGTTGTCCTGGCCCTGCGCCAGCAAATGCAGCTCCAGCCCGTCTTTGGGCTGCAAGTTGATCACCAAGCGGTTGGCCATACCGAGCTGCGAGTTAAAAATGGCGTGCGGTGTCGGGCGAAAATTCACCACAATCCGTGCATCGCGACCCGCCAGACGCTTGCCGGTGCGGATGTAAAACGGTACCCCCGCCCAGCGCCACTTAGAAATTTCGGTGCGCAGGGCGACAAAGGTTTCGGTGTTGCTATTGGGGTTGACACCCGGCTCTTCGCGGTAACCGGGCACCTTGGCACCGTCGATGGCGCCGCTGGCGTATTGGCCGCGCACCACGTCTTGGGACAGCGATTCCTGCGTCCACGGTTTCAGCGAGCGCAGCACTTTGAGCTTTTCATCCCGAATGGCATCGGCGTGTGAGTTGATGGGCGGTTCCATGCCGATGGCGCACAGCAACTGCAGTGCGTGGTTTTGCACCATGTCACGCAGGGCGCCGGTGGTTTCGTAAAACGCGCCACGGCTCTCGACGCCCAGGTCTTCGGCAATGGTGATCTGGATGTTGGCAATGTGTTCACGGCGCCACAGGGGTTCAAACAGGGCGTTGCCAAAGCGCAGCGCAAACAGGTTTTGTACGGCGGGCTTGCCCAAATAGTGGTCGATGCGAAAAACCTGTTTTTCCTCAAAGAAGCTGCGCACCGTGCGGTTGATGGCGCGGTTGGACTCCAGGTCGTGGCCGAGCGGTTTTTCCAGCACGATACGGGTTTTGGGCGTGTTCAAGCCAGAGGCAGCCAACTGCTCCACCACGGTGGTAAACAGCGACGGCGCGGTGGCGACATACATCACCACGGTGTCGGCATTGCGGCCTATAAGGCACTCTGCCAGGCGGGCGTAGTCTTCCGGCTTGGACAGGTCCACACGCACAAATTCAAGAATGGCCGCGAAACGCGCGAACTCTTCGGCACTGGGCCGTTTGGCAAGTTCCACTTTGTCGAAGCGGGACTTCATGAGCGCGCGGTATTGGTCGCTGCTGAGGTCGTCGCGGCCGACCCCGATGATGCGGCCGCCCTCGGGCAGGGTGCCGTGGCGGAAGGCCTGAAACAGGGCGGGCATCAACTTGCGCCATGCCAAATCGCCGGTGCCACCAAACAAGACAAGATCAAAGCTCATGATTTCAAGTTACATAAATAATGACGTTGTAATGTAACTTTGTTTCACACATAATTCAACACTTCTTTCACTTCTCTTCACCAGCCCGCTTTGCCGCCATGAACCAACTCGACGCACTCAAACAATTCACCACCGTGGTGGCCGACACTGGCGACTTCAAGCAACTCGGCGTGTTCCAGCCGCAGGACGCCACCACCAACCCGTCGCTCATTCTGAAGGCGGTGCAAAAGCCCGACTACGCGCCTTTGCTCAATGACACGGTGGCGCAATTTCGCGGCCGCCCGCTGGATGAAATCATGGACCGGCTGCTGGTGCGTTTTG
>CAJASG010000679.1 GCA_903944555.1 uncultured beta proteobacterium | reverse complement strand
CTCGCGTGTCAGTGTTTTACCGGTGCGGCGCACTGCTTCGGAAAACACTTTAGCGGCAATATACCCCTCAATCCCGGAGTAGTTGGGTCCGGTAGCCACCAAGCCAGAGGCTTGAAGCGCTGCCAAATATTCGGTGGCAACCGGCGTCGCTGAAGTGTACGGAAATGGCATGACCTGGCTGACAATGACACCACGGGCAACCGCACCGAGTTCGTCACTCAAGGACTGGGTGTCAACAAACGAAATATTGTAAAAATTTCCGCCATAGCCAGCCCTTCTGGCCGTTCGCACGAAGCTGGCACACCCCTTGTAGGATCCAATTTGAACAATGGCCTCAGGGCCTGCAATCAAGATAGCCTTGACTGCTTGGGCCACTTCCGAGGAATTGCGCTCCACAGCTGCGGCAGCCACTGGTTTCAGGTTCAATGGCGCCATAGCGCGGATCACGTCATCCAGGCCGGCTTTGCCGAACCCATCATTTTGATAAAGAACCGCGATCTTCTTGATCCCGACTGCTGTCATTTGCTTGATGATGGCTGCCGTTTCGTCAGCATAGGATGCGCGGATGTGAATCGCGTAACGGTTAAAGGGTTCGCGCAAGTTTTGTGAACCCGTGAGTGGCGCGAAAAATGGGACTTTTGCCTCCGTAGCCAAGGGCAATGCTGCCAAGCCGGAAGGCGTTCCAACGTAGCCAAATAGGGCAAACACGCCATCGGCAATAAACTGCCGCGTATTGGTGGCTGCGCGCTCGGGATCAAAACCGTCATCCATACGCCTCAACTCTATGCTGCGACCATTGATGCCGCCCTTGGCATTCAGCGCATCAAAATACAGACGCGCTCCCTGGTTGTATTGGATTCCCAGCAGCTCGGACGGACCACTGAGCGGTATCGACTGCCCCAACACAATGGGCTTTTCCGATTGGGCTGAGGCACAGTGATGGAAAGCCAAGCCCGCAAAACTGGCAATGAGCTGTCGACGATGAATCATGAAACATGTCCCTTTGAATGGGGCACAGTGTGATTCAGGGAACTCGCAAAGTAAGCAAGGGTTTACCCAGTTTCCGGGTCATACGCATCAGTTTCATCAGCCATTAGCACCGCTAATTCAAATTCCCTCGCCATTGGATCAGTTGCTATGTCAACTTGCCGTATTGGGTGCCGCCAATCATGATTCCGCCGTCCAATGGCGCCAAGTCAGACTGGTACTCCCGCTGCCCCACCTGAACGGCAGGCAAAGAACGCCCACCCCGCAACGCGTCCATAAAGGCATTGGCCTCTTCGTCGGAAACCGGTTGGTACGCTTGACGTGCCAAAGTCGTAACTGCGTCACCGTGATCCCCATCTGAGGGGGCACTGCTTTTCGAAATCGACTCAGGCGCCATGCCAGCTGGGTCGGTTACTCTGGAGTAGCGTTCAAACTGACTCTCGGATTCACTGACACGCCAATAGGTGCCGTCGATCAAAATACCAAATCGTTTATAGGCATTCGCCCGCATCATTTTTTCCAGTGCGGCGAAACTCTTTGTTTTACTCTCCCGGCCCGTCACGAATGATTTGGCAACATCAATCATGGCAACGAAACGGTGGTGACGCTCATCTACTGGCACGACTTTGAATTTGTACATGCTGGCAACCACCTCCATGGACAAGAAGGACTCCCGAATCGCTTGGTACAGCATTTCTTGGCGGAAAGCCTTGCGCTCTTCCAGCGTCATGCGGTTGGAGTGCACTACAGCCGCATCAACTGGGACGGCTAACTTCTTCTTGGAGCGAAAGAACGAGAACATAGAGCCTTTGGTAAGTGTTTAAATTCTACGCGCTCACTGCAGCCCAAAACGAAGCAACTGTGACTGCAGGGGTGGTATGGTCAGGCCATGAAAACACAAATAGATCACTTGGTTGTCGTAGCGCAAACGTTGGAGCATGGTGTGCAATGGTGCGAGGCGACGCTGGGCATTACGCCCGGCCCTGGCGGTGAGCATGCCCAATACGGCACCCATAACCGCCTCTTCAAAATCGCCACCCCCGCGAATCCACTGGCATATATGGAAATAATTGCCATAAATGCAGCCGCAACACGTGCTGCAAGTGCACCACCCAAACGCTGGTTCGATATGGATGACCCGGTATTGCAAGCCGCGGTCGCGGTAGAGCCACGGCTGGTGCACTTTGTTGCCAACACCAGCGATCTCCAGGCCGCACGCACCGCATTGAAGGAACAAGACATTGACCGGGGGCCGGCAGTCCACGCCACCCGACACTCACGTCGCGGCCTGCTGCAATGGCAGATCACCGTTCGGGAAGATGGACAACGCCTGTTCAATGGCGCGCTGCCCAGCTTGATTCAATGGGGCAAACCGGACGAGGCGGAGCCCCTGCGCCTGCACCCCAGAAACAGCTTGCCGCGTTCAGGGGTCACGCTACAAAGTATTTCCGTCGCACACCCCACTGCGGTCAAGCTGCAAGCGGCTTACGACGCCATCGGGCTCACAGGCATCACGGTCGAGACGGGCCCCGCCGATATCATCGCAACCCTGCACACACCCAAAGGCATCGTCGCGCTGCACAGCACCGGGATTTAACAGCGCGGTCCATCGACCGCAGGCACCTACAGCCACCGGACATCAGCGGCCAACAGATACCCGGCACCGTACACCGTACGAATGGTTTTGGGATGCTGGGGGTCGGATTCGAGCTTGCGCCGCAAGCGGGAAACCCGAACATCCACGCCCCGATCCAGCGGGGACAAATCCCGCTCGCCACACAACTGCTCACGGTCCAGTATGCGATTGGGGCGTTGCAAAAATTGCAGCAGCATACGTGATTCGCCTGCGCTCAGCGTCCACTCCTGCCCACTCGGGGAGGATAGTCGGTTGGAGTCGGCAAGGAACTTCCAACCACCAAATTCTGCGGTTTGCGAGCGCACGGGTGACGGCGTTTGTTGGGACCGCTCATGGCGGCGCAAAATGCTGCGCACACGCGCCACCAATTCACGGGGCTCAAACGGCTTGACCACATAGTCATCGGCCCCCAACTCCAGCCCCATCACCCGATCGCTCAAATAGCCGCGCCCGGTCAATACCATGACGCCACACGCATAACGTGTTTGCAGGTCACGCACTACATCCATTCCGTCGGCATCTGGCAGGCCTAAATCGACAATACACAGGTCAGGAACCCGCACCAGCAAGAGACGGCGCAACGCCGCAGCCGTGTGGCATGCAGAGGCCTCAAACCCGAACTCCTGCAATGTGCTGCATACCAGTTGACATACGTCGGGATCATCGTCAAGCACATAAATGCAGCGAGGCCCTTCCGTTTGACGAAACATGTCGGGATTCATGCCAGCAGACCATCCAGCGCCTGCTGCAATTCAGGCGCAGTAAAGGGCTTTTTGAGCAATGGTGGGCCAAACGCGCTGTCCGACGATACGGCGTATTCGTCCGAGTAACCGCTAATCACCAAGGCCTTCACATGCGGCGCACTCTGGCTTGCAGCGAGACACAAGGCCCGTCCGTCCATACCACCGGGCATCACCATGTCTGAAATTAAAATTCCCACCGTGGGCACGCTGGCCAGCAGCAAAAGGGCATCTGCTGCATGGTCGGCCTCCATCACTGGGTAGCCCAATCCGACCAATTGCATGCGAATTACACGGCGCACATCCGGGTCGTCCTCCACGAGCAACACCAATGGACGCTCTGTAGTCTGACGACCCGACCGGTGCTGCACGCCCGGTGCCGACTCATTTCCCTGGCCGTCTCCCGTGCAGGGCAGCACCATCGTCACTATGCAGCCCTCACCCAGCGCGCTTTGAATACGAATACCTCCGCCGGACTGTTTGGCAAAGCCATACACCATAGACAAACCCAAGCCACTGCCAGAACCAAAGCGCTTTGTGGTGAAGAAGGGCTCAGAGGCGCGTGCCTGGGTTGCGGCGTCCATGCCAGTGCCCGAGTCCGACACACTCAAGGCCACATAGCAACCAGGGGTGACATCAAAGTCAGACACTTGCATCGGACCCAAGTAGGTGCGCGTGGCCCGTATGGTGAGCGTTCCGCCCTCCGGCATCGCATCCCGAGCGTTCAGGGCAAGGTTCAGCACTGCGTTCTCCAGTTGCTGCGCATCGGTCATGGCAAACAAGGGTTCATCCGAAGGCGAAGTGGTCACCGCGATATGAGCAGGCAAGGTGCGTTTCAGCAAGACCAGGGCTTCGCTAACCAAGTCTGAAACATTCACCGGCGCTGGTGTCAGTGGCTGTTTACGGGCAAACGCCAACAGCCGCTTGATCAAAGATGCGCCACGGCGCGAGGCCTTCAAGGCCGGCACCACATATTCCCCAATGTCACTGTCTTCTGGATAGCGCTCATGCAAGGTCACCAAATTGCCAATGACCACCGTCAGCAGGTTGTTGAAGTCGTGCGCAAGACCACCCGTCAACTGCCCAACCGCCTCCATCTTTTGTGCATGGACCAATGCTGCCTGGGTGTTTTTCAGGTCCGTAATGTTGACTGACAACACAAAGCAACCCACCACACACCCGTGGGCATCATGCTCCGGCACCAGTTCGCTGCGCGCATAGACGACACGGCCACCAGGGTGGCGCATGGCGTATTCGTAACTGACCGTTTGCCCCTGCAGTGCCAGGCGCACGTGGCGTGATATATCGGTGTAAACCTCATCGCCCACCACATCACGAATCGAGCGACCCAACACCTCCGCCTTGGCCGACCCAAACCATTCGGCGTAGCCCTTATTGACATAGCGGTAGATTTCCTGGTGGTCAAAGTAAGCAATCAGCGCGGGCACCGTATCGGTAATCAAACGCAAGTTTTCTTCACTGCGACGCAGCGCAGAAGTGATACGCTGGTTGGCGTCATCGGCCACGATGAGCCGCTGGTTCGTGGCCTGCAGTTCAGTTGTTCGCTCTTCCACCCGACGTTCCAGCTCAACGTTTTGCTGTTGAATCTGTTGCTCAAAGCGGCGACTCGCCGTGATGTCGGTGTAGAGCGTGACAAAGCCGTTGTGGGGCAAGGGCTCCCCCCGGACCGCCAGAATCTGCCCGCCCGGACGGTCACGCTCGGTGTAATGGGCGGTAAAGCTGCGCGCCAGGCGCATGCGTTCCGCGACCAGCTCCTCCACGTCACCGGGGCCGTACTCCCCGCGCTCAGCATTGAATCGCATGAAAGACTCAAAGGTAGCCCCCACAAACGCCATGTTCTCCGGAAAATCCAGCAGGCGCAAAAAGGCCTTATTCCATGCCACAAATTGCAGGTTGCCATCAATCACGGTCAAGCCCTGGTCAAGCAAGTCCAAGCCGGCCTGAAGCAACTCGTGCCGGTAATGGGTTTGCTGTGGGTCGGCAGGGTCGCGGAATGGCATGAGGGGGTCCAACTGTGGCGTGTATTTTCCATTCTAGGGCGCAACCCCACCGCAATCGATGCGCTGCAATCATTCGATACATTTGCCCCGAATTTGCGAAACAGTCGGCTGCCATCATCCAAGAATAAATGGATGCGCCGGCTAATTGAGCCAGCTGACAGCACCATACCGAGGAGACTGCCGAATGCAAAAAAATGCCTACGACCTGGGACTGGATCGCAATTGCGCGAACCACACAGCGTTATCCCCGATTAGTTTTCTGGAACGATCGGCGCTGGTCTACCCTGACCGTGCGTCGTTGATCCATGGTGAAACCCGCTTTACCTGGGCTCAAACCTACACACGCTGCCGCCAACTGGCGAGCGCACTCGCCCTGCGTGGTGTGGGCGTGGGTGACACCGTAGCAGCCATGCTGCCCAATACCCCCCCCATGTTTGAGGCGCACTTTGGCGTGCCCATGACCGGCGCGGTGCTCAACACCCTTAACACCCGGCTGGATGCAGAAGCCATTGCCTTCATGCTGGACCATGGTGGCGCCAAAGTGCTGATCACGGACAGGGAATTCTCAGCCACCATTGCCCGCGCACTGGAACTGATGCACAACAGTCGGCCACTGGTGATTGATGTGGACGACCCGATGCATGAGGGCGGCACATTGCTCGGCGAAGTTGAGTACGAAGTATTTTTGGAAACAGGTGACGCATCGTATGCATGGGCGCTACCGTCTGACGAGTGGAATGCGATTGCACTCAACTACACCAGCGGCACCACCGGCAACCCCAAGGGCGTGGTAACCCACCACCGGGGCGCGTACCTGAACGCGGTTTCCAACGTCGTGACCTGGGAAATGCCGCGCCACTCGGTGTACCTGTGGACGCTGCCCATGTTCCATTGCAATGGTTGGTGCTTTCCGTGGACGCTGGCGCTGCAGGCGGGTGTCAGCGTTTGCTTGCGCCGGGTTGACCCTGCGCTGATATTTTCCCTGGTGCGGGAACACCGGGTTACCCACCTGTGCGGAGCCCCGATTGTGTATGGCTTGCTGATCAATGCACCCCAAGCACTGCGCGCAGGCATCTCACACCCCATTGCGGGCCTGATTGCCGGCGCAGCCCCACCCGCCGCCATCATCGAAGGCTGCGAGCGCATTGGCATTGACATCACCCATGTGTATGGGTTGACCGAGGTGTATGGCCCCGCTGCCGTGTGCGCCAAGCAAGCCGGTTGGGACAAGCTGCCCATCGGGGAGCGTGCTGCGCTCAACGCCCGCCAAGGTGTGGCTTACCCCATGCAGCAATCCATGACGGTGCTGGACCCGGAAACCATGCAAACGGTCCCGGCTGACGGGGAAACCATTGGCGAGATTTTCTTTCGGGGCAATCTGGTGATGAAGGGGTATCTGAAGAACCCACAGGCTACGGAAGAAGCATTTGCCGGTGGCTGGTTTCACACGGGTGATCTGGCCGTGATCCACCCGGACGGCTACGTCAAGATCAAGGACCGCAGCAAAGATGTGATCATCTCCGGTGGCGAAAACATCTCCAGCCTTGAGGTGGAAGAAGTGCTGTACCGCCACCCGGCCGTCATGGTTGCGGCCGTGGTCGCCAAGCCCGATGACAAGTGGGGGGAAGTGCCATGCGCCTACCTGGAACTGCGCGACGGTGCCAGCGTCACCGAAGCGGAAATTATCGAGCACTGCCGCTCGCAATTGGCCCGCTTCAAGGTGCCCAAGCAGGTGTTGTTTGGCACCCTGCCCAAGACCTCCACCGGAAAAATCCAGAAATTCGTGCTGCGCGAGCAGATGCGTTCGGCTTCGGCCATTGAATGAACGGAGCCTCTCCCATGTCTGAAGACATCATCCTGCAAACCCATGGGCTGACCAAAGAGTTCAAGGGTTTTGCCGCCGTGCAAAACGTGGACCTCAAGGTCAAACGCGGCAACATCCACGCACTGATCGGCCCCAACGGTGCGGGCAAGACCACCGTGTTCAACCTGCTGACCAAGTTCTTGCAGCCCACTGCGGGCAAGATCGAGTTCAACGGCATCGACATCACCCGTGAAGAGACGGCACAGATTGCCCGCCGCGGCGTCGTGCGCTCCTTTCTGATTTCGGCCACTTTCCCGCACCTCAGCGTGATGGAAAACGTGCGCATTGCGCTGCAACGCAAGATGGGAACCTCGTTCCATTTCTGGAGTCCCCAATCGACTCTGAATGTGCTGAACGACCGCGCCATCGAGTTATTGGAGTCGGTAGACCTCGGCGCCTACATTGACACCCAAACCGTCGAGCTGCCCTACGGACGCAAACGTGCCCTGGAGATTGCCACCACACTGGCACTGGAGCCCGAATTGATGCTGCTGGACGAGCCCACCCAGGGCATGGGCCACGAAGACGTGGATCGGGTGGTGGAGCTGATTCGCAAAGTATCCAAGGGACGCACCATTTTGATGGTGGAGCACAACCTCTCGGTGGTTGAGACATTGAGCAACGTCATCACGGTGCTGCAACGCGGCTCCATCCTGGCCGAGGGCACCTACGACGTGGTGTCAAAAGACCCGCGCGTTCTGGAAGCTTATGTGGGAGTAGAAGCATGAACAGCGCCTTCAAACGCACCGGTGAATTGCTGCGCATCACCGACTTGCACTCGTTCTATGGCGAGTCACACATCCTGCACGGAATCGATCTGACCATCAACCACGGCGAACTGGTCACATTGCTCGGGCGCAACGGCAGCGGGCGCTCCACCACGCTCAAGTCCATTTTGGGTTTGGTTGGCCGACGCACCGGGCAAATCATGCTCAACGGGGAAGACATCAAAGGCATGTCATCGCACCGCATAGCCCGTTTGGGTGTGGGCTACTGCCCGGAGGAACGCGGTATTTTCTCGGGCCTGACGACCGAAGAAAACCTGATGCTGCCCCCAAAAGTAGCCTCGGGCGGCATGACGCTGGAAGAAATTTACGAGATATTTCCGAACCTGTACGAGCGCCGTAACAGCCCCGGCACGCGATTGTCCGGTGGCGAACAACAGATGCTGGCCATGGCCCGCATTCTGCGCACCGGTGCCAAACTGCTGTTGCTCGATGAAATCACCGAAGGCCTAGCCCCGGTCATCGTCAAAAAGCTTGGTGAAGTGATTCGCCTGCTCAAGACACGCGGTTACACCATTCTTTTGGTGGAACAAAACTTCCGCTTTGCCGCGCCGCTGGCGGACCGCCACATTGTGTTGGAGCATGGTCGCATTGTGGCCACCGTCACCAAAGAAGAACTGCCGTCCAAAACCGACCTGCTGCATGAGCTGCTGGGCGTCTAGTGCCGACAGCCCCCACCCGTTTTTCCCCGCGCCTTTATTAAAAACCCACAAGGAGACATCATGAAACTCAAACCTATTATTCAAGCACTCGGCTTGGCATTGGCATCCATCGCTGCGGCCCACGCCCAGGTTTCCGACGGCACCGTCAAAATCGGCGTCTTGACCGACTTGTCCGGCGTGTACTCCGACGTCGCCGGCAAGGGCACCATTGTTGCCACCGAAATGGCCGTGGAAGATTTTCTGGCCAAAGACAAGCCAGCGTTCAAGGTGGAAATCGTTTCCGCTGACCACCAAAACAAGGGCGACATCGCCGCCAACAAAGCCCGCGAATGGTTTGAGCGCGACAAGGTCGACGTGGTGTCCGAACTGGTCACAACCTCCGTTGCCTTGGCCGTGCAAAAAATTGCCAAAGAGAAAAACCGTATCGCCCTGATCTCCGGCGCAGCCTCCACGCTAATCACCAACAAAGAGTGCAATGACGTGACGGTGCAATGGACCTATGACACCTACGCTGTTGCCAATGGCACCGCCAAAGCGGTGGTGAAACAGGGCGGCAAGAAATGGTTCTTCCTGACTGCGGATTACGCCTTTGGCCACTCCCTGGAAAAAGACGCCGGTGACGTGGTGCGCGCCAATGGTGGCGAAGTGGTGGGCGCCGTGCGTCACCCATTTCCTGGCTCCGACTTTTCATCCTACTTGCTGAAAGCACAGGCTTCGGGTGCGCAAATCATTGGCTTGGCGAATGCGGGTGGAGACACCATCAACTCGATCAAACAAGCGGCCGAGTTTGGCATTACGCAAAAGCAACAACTCGCGGGCCTGCTGATGTTCATTACCGACATCCACTCCCTGGGTCTGAAAACCACCCAAAACATGTACCTGACCGAAGGCTT
>CAJASG010000678.1 GCA_903944555.1 uncultured beta proteobacterium | reverse complement strand
TGCTCCACGTAGTAGCGGGCCCACTGGCGCGGCAGCACATCGTCTTCCCCCAATTCACCAAAACGCAGCCAGTCGGCCAAGGCCAATTCCGGCGAATCCTTGAGCTTCATGCGTCGCTGCAGCGGCGTGTCCACCAGCGCCATGCCGCCAAATGCCCACAGTGCCAGACCACCCAGTCGCTCGGGGGTGTCGCGGTCCACCAGCGTGACGCTTTTACCGGCACGCAGGCATTCGATGGCCGTCACGAGTCCGGCCAGGCCGCCCCCCACCACCAGCACATCCGATTGAAAATGGGTCGCAGTCATCCTGGGTCTCCTGTGTTCAAGCTCCCTGCCCTGCAGGCAGCCGCGGCGCATGGCGCCTGAGCACCACCAGCCCGAACAGGGTGGCGGTGATGTACATGCTGACCGAATAAATCGCCGCGGGCAGCGCCAGCTGGAAGTTGTTCAGCACCGCCAGCGCGATAAAAATCGCCAGCGTGGAGTTGTGGATGCCGATTTCGAAACTGATGGCGGTTGACATGCCCTTGTCCAGCCCCGCAATGCGCGACAGGTAGTAGCCCGCCAACAAGCTGACCAGGTTGAACGCCACTACCGCCATCCCCACGTCGGCAAAGGTACTGGTCATGGACGACCACTCCTTGGCAATCGCCCCCAACGCCACCACCGCCAGCACCACAGCGCTAAACAGCTTCATGGGTTTTTCCGAGCGGGCGGCCAGGGCAGGCTGGCGTGTGCGCACCCACATGCCAATTGCCACCGGCACCAACACAATGGCAATCACCTCGGCCACTTTGCCCAGCTGCAGGGGCACCACCTGCCCGGTTTTGGCAAAGGTGGTGATGGCCCAGTTGCTGATCAAAGGCAGGGTGACGATGGACAGTACCGTGTTGACGGCGGTGAGCGAAATGTTCATCGCCACATTGCCGCCAAACAGGTGGCTGAACAGATTGGCCGAAATGCCACCGGGAGACGCCGCCAGCAGCATCAACCCCACGGCAAACAGCGGCGGCACCTGCAGTGCCACGATCAGCAGGTAACACGCCACTGGCAACACCAAGACCTGCAAAGCCAGCGCCACCGCGACCGCCTTGGGGTATTTCAGCAGCCGGGTGAAGTCCTGTGTGCTGAGCGACAGGCCCAGGCCAAACATCACCAGTGCCAGCGCCACCACAAGCAACTGGGTGACAAACAGCGTGCCGTTCATGACGCGTAACTGGTATCGAGTCTGTCGAGCTTGCGGATCAGCGAGGGCCAGACAAATGCGCCGCCCATGCCGCCGGTCTGCACCCGCATGGCCTCGGCCACGCCCTTGACGATGAGCGGGTTAACCTCGGTCAACGCCCCGCCCCCTTGGGCATCGATCTGGATGCGGCAGGTGTTCTCAAAGGTGTACATGCTCAAGAAAGCATCGGCAATGGTCTTGCCCACCACCAGCAGGCCGTGGTTGCGCAGCATCAGGAAATTGGCGCTGCC
The DNA here is from genome assembly GCA_903944555.1 of uncultured beta proteobacterium. Lineage (GTDB taxonomy): Bacteria > Pseudomonadota > Gammaproteobacteria > Burkholderiales > Burkholderiaceae_C > Allorhodoferax. The sequence goes on along the minus strand of CAJASG010000678.1, from coordinate 322 downwards.
CATATCGGCCTGCAGCCGCACCTTTTCGTCGTCGCGGATGGCCACGCCTTCGTAGGCGTGGTAGGCCAGCGAGGCCAGCACAAAGGTGGACTGCTGGCTGATGGGCAACACACCGCCCTGCTGCGCACTCACCGCCACGCCGGCGCGGGTGTGGGTGTGCAACACGCAACCGGCATCGGCACGCGCGGCGTGCACTGCGCTGTGGATGACAAAACCGGCGGGGTTCACCGGGAACGGCGAGTCAATGACCTTGTTGCACTGCTCGTCCACCTTGACCAGCGAGCTGGCGGTGATCTCGTCAAACATCAGTCCATAGGGGTTG
>CAJASG010000677.1 GCA_903944555.1 uncultured beta proteobacterium | reverse complement strand
GTGTCAAGGCTGAGCCGGGGTCGATCACAGTCATCGCTGGGCGACTGCATCGTGATCGTAGCGCTGTCAAACGTGATGTGGACCAGTTGGCACAAGTCGGTCTTGTGACGATTGAGACCAAGACCCTTCCAGGTCATGGTCACATGAAAGAGATTCGAGCGGCTGCAGGCATTTTTCGCCTCGAAGCGATGGTCATGTAACCTTCACAGTGCCCACCACTGATCCCTAAGTGGCCGAAATCACATGCAATAGGTTGGCGTGCCGGGGAGGCACCGCAGCAGATTTCGTATGTTCTCCTCGCCGCCGCCTACCGCCTGTATGTTCCGCACCATGAATTCGTAAATCTTTTTGCTTGGTCCGCTTGCGATACGCAGCGCACCGTCGGGGTGCGTGTCCTGCTCCGTGGCGCCGCTTGCTGCCAACAGTCCTATGCAGGTCCGGTGCCGGATTGTTGCAGCCGCAGAAAGCGGCACATAAATTGCGCATCAAGTACTGGGAGCGACGCTGGCTGCGGAAATTGTTCCAAAACCTGACACATGTGCTTCATTTTGAAAATATGGATCGCCAAGTCATGCACGCCTGCCTGGACTTGATTGTCTGGATGGACGAGGTCGCCCTGTTGTAGATTTTTATCCTAACCAAACTGACAGGAGACATCGATGAAAAATTTAAACGCGCTTGCCATAAGCATCTCGGTTCTGGGCGCACTGGCAACTTTTCTTGCACTCGGACCACTCAGTGGTGTCTATCTCATATGGGCTGCATTTGTGGCCTGGGGTGCTTTTTACGCATTGGGTGCCGACATTGCCGCACTACAAAAATTGATTGTTTGTGGCATTTTTGGCGCATTGGTGGCCTGGGGGGTCGCTGTGCTCATACTGGCCGTCCCACTGGCTGGCCCACTGGGCTTGCCGCTGTGGGCGGCCCTGGCCGTTGGTCTGGGCGTCGTAGTTGTGGTTCTCGCTGCCAATGTGTCGGCGCTGGCAACCATTCCGGCGACTGTGTTCGGTTTTGCCTCCACTTTTGCCTACCTGCTGCAAACCCCGGATGTCCTCAATCTTGATGTACTTTTGTCGGCAAGCCTGAAAAACTCGCTGATTGTGATTTCTCTTTCAGTGGTGGTGGGCGCAGTGTTTGGCTTGCTGTCTGCACGCTGGGGTGCCGCGATGACAAAGTCGCAAGTCGCTAGCTGATGCTATGAAGTAAACATCTGAACTGAAAGGCCGGGGATCACCCCAGCTTTTCAGTTGACTGCCGCGAGCCGCATCGACCTAGACAGCGCTTAGCCTGGTGCCAGTCCAATGTCCGTTTAAGAACGTGGCCTGTATTGCACCGAAATCTGGTCGGCTATCATGCGTATGCAAGTTTGTCTGTCGCGGCAAGTTTTTCAAATGCATCAATCGGCAGCGGGCGGCTGAAGAAATACCCCTGATAAGCATGGCATCCCTCGCGCTCCAGGAAATCGCGCTGCTCCTGCGTTTCTACTCCTTCGGCAATGACCGCCAACCCCATCGTATCAGCCAGTGCAATGACCATCTTGGCAATGGCAGCATCATTGGGGTCAAGCAGAATATTCTTGACAAATCCTTGGTCAATTTTCAATTGATCCAGTGGCAGTCGCTTGAGGTATGCAAGGGATGAGTAGCCGGTACCAAAGTCGTCCAGAGAGAAGTGAATGCCGATTTCCTTCAAAACATTCATCTTGTTGATCACCTCATCAACATTGGTCACCAGCAGGCTCTCTGTTAGCTCCAGTTTGAGCCGCGCCGGGTTGGCGCCCGAGCGTTCAAGTGCACCCAGCACCCCACTGACGAAGCTTGGATGGTGAAACTGGCGGGCACTGACATTGACCGCGACCGTGAGGTGTGCCAGCGCCGGTTGCGTTGCCCAAAGCGCCAGCTGCGCACAAGCGGTTTGCAATACCCAAGCCCCCAAGGGCAAGATGATGCCGGTATCTTCGGCCAAGGGAATGAATTCGGCCGGTGACACCATGCCGTTTAGTGGGTGCAGCCAGCGCACCAGAGCCTCTGCGCCAGTCAAACGTTCCTCATTGGTCACCTGGCCCTGATAGTGCAGAAGGAACTGCCCCTCTTGAATGGCCAACTGCAAACCCGCCTCCATGGCGGCTCTGGCGCTCACCACGGACTGCATCTGCGGGTCAAAGAAGCGCAATGTGTTGCGACCTGCAGCCTTGGCCTGATACATGGCCAAAACAGCCCGCTTCAAAGGCTCGTCAATACTCTCCAGCGGGTCACTACCAAACAAGGTGATGCCTATGCTGGGCGTGCTGTGGTGCGTGTGCTCACCGATTTGATAAGGTCTGTTGAGCGTCAGCAGTATCTTTTCACCCACTGATTCGGCCTGGGTCGCTGCTTTCAATGCATCCACACTCAGATCTTCAAGCATCACCACGAACTCGTCTCCGCCCAGACGGGCCACTGTGTCGCATTCCCGGATGCAGGTGCTCAAACGGGTGGATACCTGTTCTAGCAGCAGGTCGCCCTGGTGGTGGCCCATGGTGTCGTTGAGTATCTTGAAGTTGTCAAGATCGACAAACAGCAGCGCCCCCTGGCGTGGATGGCGCATGCCCGCAGCCAATGCCTGCGCCAGCCGGTCCATCAGCAATCGCCGATTGGGAAGGCCGGTCAGCGGGTCATAGAAGGCCAGGCGCTGAATACTGTCTTCCGATGTCTTGCGAAGCGTAATGTCGCTGAAGGTGCCTACATAGTGGGTTGTCAGGCCGGAATCGGACGTTACACCGCTAATGGTCAGCCATTCAGGGAATACCTCGCCGTTCTTGCGTCGGTTCCAGATCTCTCCCTGCCACGTTCCGCACAGAGCGATACGCTCCCACATTGCCGAATAGAAGGCTGCGTCGTGTCGCCCCGAGCTGATCAATTTGGGGGTTTGCCCTACGGCTTCCTCTGCGGTGTAGCCGGTAATTTCAGTGAATGCCTGGTTGACGCGCAGGATGACTTTGTTGGCGTCCGTGATGGTGATACCTAACTGGGACTCGAAGGCGGTCGCGGCGATGCGAATTTCATCCTCGGCTTTTCGCATGTCGGTGATGTCAAGACAGTGTCCGACGTAGCCAACAAAGCAACCCGCACTGTCAAAACGCGGCGCACCATCATCCAGAATCCAGCGATAGTCGCCGGTATGGTGACGCAGGCGATAGACCATACTGAATCTTTCGTGTCGATCAAAGGCCGTCACATAGATGTCAAGGCAACGTTGCAGATCATCTGGATGCACACCCTCTACCCAACCATTGCCAATCTCTTGTTCCAAGGTTCTGCCGGTGAAGGCCAGCCATGGCTTGTTGAAGTGGTGGCATCCCTTGTCCAAACCGGCGAGCCAGATCAATGCCTGGCCGTTATCGCTCACCGCCCGGTTGAGTTCACTACTCTCGATCAGGTTGGCTTCAGCCTGTTTGCGGTCAGTGATGTTGGTGTGCACCACCACTGCGCCAAACCCGGTATCCAGCTTCAACGGGGTCACCACCATGGTGAACCAGCGATGTTGTAGTGGCGAATGGCAGGGGTAGTCCAAGGTGAAAGTTGGCAGTGTTCCGTTCAGCACCGCCATAATTCCATGACAAGCGTCAGTCGCGCCACCTGACTTGTTATCGCCAAGGGCCGAGCACACAGTCAGGTAGTTGGCACCGACGTTGATGCTTGGTGCTAGGGAGCTGGGTTCAGCGCTGTTTTGTGTGGCAAAACGGTGCCAGGATTCGTTCACCATGACGATGGTCCCCGCATGATCAAGCACTGCAATTTGAGCATCCATCGAATTCAGGATCGCTTGCTTGAACACCTCCTGCGCTTTAATTGCAAGCTCCCGTTGCGCCAACACTCCGATCGAACGGTTGAAGCCGTCGAGCAGTTCACCCACTTCGTTCGACTGTTCGACAGGCAATGTTTTTGGCACTCGGCCGGCAGCGGAGTCGCTGGCCAGTAGTTTTGCTGCAACACGGATCGGGGTGAGTTGGCGTCGCAAATTCCACGAGCTCAACAGCCAGGTTATGCCCCCCGCCAGCAGGATCAGCGCAAACAAGGACTTGTCCATGTGCTGCTGCATGGCGTGAATTGGTGCATAAGCCTCTTCGGTCGGCAGAGTCAGTGCCATGAACCAGCCTGCGACCGGCACACCTTTAGCGGCGGTGAGCTCCTCCACACCTCGTGAATTGACAGAAACGCCATAGCCCTCGTAGCCGTCGACGTAGCGGTCAAGCATGGGGTTGATACCCGGTGCCGGGAAGGGTTGCATGATGCGACTCTTGTCAGAGCCGGTGACGATCAACCGATACTGCGGTGCACTTAACAGATAGCCACCAGTCTTGCCATAGTGGTTCTGGGTCACATGGTCCAGAAAGCTCGGTCGGCTCAGGTCGGTGATGCCTGCCAATGCACCTATGACCAGTCCCTTTGCATCGCGAATGGGCACGGCCACGACAAAAATTGGCGCTGCCAGCTTCTTGCCCAATACAGGCCGCCCCACCGTTGCTTTGCCGTCCTTGAGCGCGGCCATGATGAAGTCCCGGTCCATATAGCTAATCCCACGCCGCCCGACGGCCAAGGGAACCGAAGCAAGCGCGATGCCATCAGGTCCTGTAATAAAGGTCCCACCGTTAAACAACTGCTGAAAAACGGGGCGGTGCTCCAGCGCCAGCTGTAACCCGGCTGGTTTTCCCAGTAGGGCCGGTGTGATATCTGCCGCAACGATGTTGAGCGATTTGAACTGATCTACCAGTTCTTCGTTCACCTGTTCGGCAATGACGGTGATCGTCGCCAGGTGCTGCTCGCCCAACATGTGCTGCATGTCCTCACGGAGTGTCCGACTGGCAAAGAAGGACATCGCCCAGATGCTGGCGATAAAAATCGTCAGTGCAAAGAGTGGCAGTCTGGTTTGCAGCGATCGCCACCAGAAATTATTTAACTTCGGCAAAATCCCCCCTGTTTCTGACCTTGCCTTGTGGACAACATGAAAGCTTCGTATTCGCCTTGCAGGGCAAGGATTGGCTTTTTCTATGGATCGCCAGAACTGACAACCGGTCTTCCATCCTTCTATCGCCGTTCAAAGAGATTGGCCTTAATCCAAGATAGGAAGTTAAGCATCAACAGGCAATTACTGTCCCAACGAGCCAAAGCAGCCTGTTCCCTAGTGAAGTTTTTCGACTCGCCAGTGGATTGCATCGTGCGACTGGGCCATCATGGTGGGTGTTAGGTCACTGGGTTGCTGGGGTCGCTACTCCATTCGAACCAGCCTCCGTCATAAACGGCGATGCGCTCCCAGCCCATGAGCCAAGCATAGTAGAACGCAAGCGATGCACGCCAACCGGTGCCGCAGTAGAACGCCACGCTTTGACCCGAATGGATGCCTTCGGCTGCCCAAAATTCGGATATTTCCTGGGGTGGTTTCATGGTGCCGTCCGGCCGTTGAAAGTCACTCATGCTGTTCATGTCACCGCCATCGCCAGCCCGCCCCCAACGGGCACCGGGTATGTCGCCCTTGGCCTTGATGTAGCAGTAGCCCGATGTGGTGCCGGAAAATTCACCCCAGGTGCGGATGCTGGCAAGCACCCCGTCAGGGGTTTGCAGAAGTGCTTTGGCTTGCGGCGTCTGCACCATGTAGTGTGGGCACCCCGGGAAGGGTGCGCCAAAGTAGGTTGCGCTGGGGTAGTGGCTAGTGCCTGCACCCGCTTCTACCGGTAGCATGGCACGCTGCCATGCGCCATACCCTCCGTCCAGCATGCGTACATCACGCACCCCCGCGTACAGCATCAAATGCGCGGCCCGTGCTGCGGCGGTGGTGTTTCGTCCGTACAGCACCACGGTGGAGTCGTGGCAAATTCCCAGATTCAGCAAGATGCGCAACAACTCCTGGTCTGCCACCTTGTTCCAAAACGGTTGCTCCTCCATGCAGTTGGTATCCAAATACGTCGCACCTGGGATGTGGCTGATCAGAAATGCATCCATGGCCTCGCATCCGACCTCAAATAGTCGCCAATGGCCGGGTGGTTTTGCCTTCGCAGTGGTGCCAGACAGCAAGGCGTGCAACTCCAATGGAGATAGCAGTTGTTGGCCACGGGCAAGGCGGTGGTGAAAAGAGGGGGTGGCAGTCACGGGCAAGCATATTAAGACACTACCAGTGCAAGGCCATAGGCAGCGAGCCGGTTTGATGCCTTACTGAGGTGAGATACTGTCCCTAAGCCCACAGATTTTTAAGGATTCCCCAATGAAAACCCTCCAACGTCGACTCGTTCTTGTTACTGCCGCTGCCCTGCTGGCAGGTAGCGCCATCGGTCAGACCGCCACCGCCGTGCGCGTGGGCTCCAAAATTGATACTGAGGGCAAGTTGCTGGGTAACGTGATTGCCCTGGCCCTTGAGGCCAACGGAATCAAGGTCGAAAACAAGTCCAGTCTGGGAAATACCAAGATCATGCGTGGCGCCATTACTTCGGGCGAAATCGATATCTATCCCGAGTACACGGGTAACGGCGCTTTCTTTTTCTCGGACGAGTCCAACCCGGCCTGGAAAAACGCCAAGGCGGGGTTTGACCGGGTCAGCGCCTTGGATCTGGAGAAAAACAAAATTGTGTGGCTGACCGCCGCACCGGCCAACAATACCTGGGCGATTGCGGTACGCAAAGACGTGGCAAGCGCCAACAAGCTGGTCTCACTGGAAGATATGGGGCGCTGGATCAGCGCGGGTGGGCAGTTCAAGCTGGCGGCGTCTGCCGAGTTTGCCGAGCGCTCAGATGCGCTGCCTGCGTTTCAGGCGGCCTATGGATTCAAGCTCAAACCCGAACAGCTGTTGACCCTGGCGGGAGGCGACACATCGGTCACGATTCGCGCAGCGGCTGAAAAAACCTCCGGGGTCAATGCCGCCATGGCCTACGGTACGGACGGGCCGGTATCTGCATTGGGACTGGTGATCATGGAAGACACCAAGGGCGTGCAGCCCATTTACGCGCCCGCACCGATTGTGCGTGCCGAAGTTTTGGCCAAGAACCCCAAGATCAAAGAGGTGCTGGCCAATGTGTTTAAACACCTGGACGGCGCCACCTTGCAAGGTCTGAACGCAAAGATTCAGCTTGAAGGCCAGGATGCTAAAAAAGTGGCGGCAGAGTTTCTACGTGCCAAGGGCCTGGTCAAATAGCACGAGCATTTGCCGCGTGCGAGGCAACCCGGTCTTTCTAACTCTGTTGGCGCTGGGGCTTGGGGCGGTGCAATGGTTGCCGCTGCTGAATGTGGCCCCCAACCGACTGATGTCAGGGCAAGGCATTTCGCTTTGGAATGTGCTGAAAACCGTGGTGGATTCCAGCACGTCGCTGAACGGACTTGGCGTGATCGCAGTCACGCTGTTGTGTATTGCGGTGTGTGTGAAATCGTCTCGGCTGGCTCTTTACGGTGTCGTCGCGCTTGCGTCGGGACTGGTGCTGGGTCTTGTCGCGCTGTCGGGCGCCTATGCAGGTCACGTCGCACAATTGCAGTCCCCCATTGCGCGTACGTCTTGGGGCAGTGCATTTTGGGTGCTGGTGCTGTGCTTGTGTCTCATCGTTATGGACGCGCTGCACCGTCTGCAATTGGGGCTGGCGGTTCGCGCTGGCGTATGGATCAGCCTGCTGTGTGTCGTGTTGGGTGTGTTGGCGGGAACAGGATGCGAACAACTCGCCATCATGAAAGAGTACGCCAACCACGCAGAGTCATTCTTGCCCGCCATAGTGCGCCACCTTCAAATCGTGGCTCTGGCCTTGCTTCCTTCGCTGTGCCTGGGTTTGCCGCTGGGTTGGCTGCTGAACCGCCACGAACTCTTGCAGCGTTGGCTTTTGCCGCCGCTCAATATCATTCAAACCATTCCTTCCATTGCGCTTTTTGGCTTGCTGATGGTGCCGTTGGCCTGGTTGGCGGGCACTTGGCCTGGGCTGACGGAACTGGGTATCAGCGGCATCGGCGTAGCACCTGCTGTTATTGCGCTTACCTTGTATAGCCTGCTGCCCGTCGTGCGCGGCACGCAGGCGGGGTTGGCACAAGTGCCCTCTGCCGTGTTGGACGCGGCGCAGGGCATGGGCATGAACACTTGGCAGATTTTCTGGTGGGCACAAGCACCGCTGGCCTTGCCGGTGGTTTTGGCCGGTGTACGCACGGCAACCATACAAACTGTTGGACTTGCGGCCGTCGCCGCATTGATCGGTGCTGGCGGCTTGGGGGCCATCATGTTTGACGGCTTGTTTGGCAATGCACAAGACGTGGTGTTGCTGGGCGTGTTGCCTATTTTGGGACTGGCATTGCTGGTGAACCTTGGGTTTGCCATGTTGTCCGAGTGCTTGCCAGCACCGGCCGAAGGGGGGCGCTTTGATCCGGTTTGAAAACATTGGCAAGTCCTACGACGGACATCGGGTGATTGATGGCCTGAATCTGCATGTTGCACGGGGTGAGTTTGTGGTGCTGATTGGTGCCTCGGGTTCGGGCAAGTCCACGGTGCTGAAGATGATCAACCGGTTGGAGCCCCATGATTGCGGGCGTATTCTTTTTGACGGCCGGGAAATTTACGATTTCGAGCCCCGCGCCCTGCGCTTGCGCATGGGCTATGCCATCCAGTCGGTAGGCCTGTTCCCCCATTGGTCGGTGGCGCGCAATATTGCTACTGTTCCCCATATGTTGGGTTGGAGTCAACCCAAAATTTCCGGGCGGGTGGATGAGCTCTTGCGGCTGTTTGATCTGGACCTAGAGCAATACCGAACACGCTATCCGCACCAACTCTCGGGGGGGCAGCAGCAGCGCGTCGGCGTGGCCCGGGCGCTGGCGGGTGACCCCGATGTCATTTGGTTGGATGAGCCGTTCGGCGCACTGGACCCTGTGACCCGGGCCGCCCTGCAAAGCGAGCTCAAACGCATTCACCAGCTATCGGGCAAGACGATTGTGATGGTGACCCATGACATCGATGAGGCGCTGCAACTGGCCACCCGCATTGTGGTGATCGACCGCGGAACCGTGCTGCAGGTGGCTACGCCGCTGGAGCTCTTGACCCGACCTGCCAACAGCTTTGTGGCGGACTTTTTGGGGCGCAGCGATATGGGTATCAAACTGCTGTCGTTACGCCGTGCGTCAGATTTGGTGCGTTCGCAAGCGGCAACACTGGGCGCAAGCTTGCCGTCAAGTGCATCGGTGCGAGAGGCCATCTCTGCGATGGCTTTGCACCAGGTTGCCAGTGTCAATGTGCTGGACGCAGCCGGAGTGCATCTGGGCGTGCTGCATGCATCGGATGTATTTACCGCGTTGGGCGCTGTGCATGCCTGAGCGACGCTTGCGTTGGCACTGGGGCATGCTTCACGTTTTGGTGAGCGATCGTCTATTTTGGGCGGTGGCGCTCCTCATGGCTCTGGTCTGGGGTTTGCCCGTTTCTGAGCCCCTCTTCGCGAAGCTGTTTCCGCTGTTGGCGCGCCCGGTTTACCTGCAGGAGCCCTTTGCCGAGTTGCTGTGGCAGCACTGCAAACTGGTGGGCTTGTCCAGCGTGTTTGCGATTGGCCTGGGGAGCTTGGCGGGCATTGGGGTGACCCGCACGGCCGGTCAACAGTTCAAACCCATGGTTGATACGCTGGCCGCCATGGGGCAGACGTTCCCGCCCGTGGCGGTGTTGGCGGTGGCGGTTCCGCTGGTGGGGTTTGGCGAGTTGCCCGCCTTGCTGGCTTTGGCTTTGTATGGGGTATTGCCGGTACTGCAAAGCACCGTTACGGGGCTGCAGGCGGTGCCGCCCGCAATGCGGCAGGTGGCCGCCGGTATGGGCATGTCACCGTGGATGCGGCTGATTCAGCTGGAGGTTCCGCTAGCGTTGCCCGTGTGGCTGGCTGGCGTTCGTTCGTCTGTCATCATCAATATTGGCACCGCCGCGATCGCCTCCACGGTGGGCGCCAAGACGCTGGGCTCACCCATTATTGTGGGTTTAAGCGGGTTCAATACCGCTTACATACTGCAAGGTGCGGTGCTGGTGGGGCTGCTCGCCGTGGTAACCGATATGGCATTTGAGCGGCTTGCCAAACGGGCGGCATGGCACGCTTAGAACCTCAATCGCAGCTGGCTTTGCAGGTCGCTGGGTTGGCGGAGCACTCCGGGCTGCCATCGAGTTGGCACTGTGCGCGGGTTCGGTGGATGAAGTTGATTCCATTGGGGTAACTGCAAACCAGTTGCGTCACCCGGCCTGGTTTGCCAATCCTGACGCCAGAGACTTGGGAGCCTTGGATCACGCCCTTGGGAAGGTCGCAGGATACGTAGGCATCAAAAACGCCGCCTGCGGACTCCCACAGCATGATGTTTTTCAACTGTCTATATTGCTGGAAATCGGTGCAAACGTCGGTCTCGCCCCGATAGGCCTTGGCGTCGTCGCTGCAGAACCCCACAAACGTGTATTTCAATTGTTCTTCAGTAGGGCAGGCGCCGACCTGCACAGCAGTTTTTAGGTCTGGGCAGGACAGCGTGGTGGCACCAGCTGGGGTGACCGCTGACGCCACTAGTAAACACAACGCGAATTGGCAGGACTTGAACAAGTGGCTCTCCAAGATGGAATTAGAAGTGTGCCCACTATATGTCAGTCATTGGAGTAGGGCCTGCGGTTGGCGGCAACCAATAGGGTCCAGCGGTGGTCTTGATAGTTGTCAAATTGCTGGAATCCTTAATCAGCAAAATTTGAGCCTACGCCCGGTCCCGCTGTGTGGTTGGGTCTGCCGTTTGCATCACTGTGGAAGTGGAAAGGTTAAATATGCTGAAGTTCTTCAATCGGTCCGCAACATTGGTCACTCGGCAACTGCCATGTCCTACTTCGCTACGAGATGAGGTGGTGGTTGGCCTATGCGAGCCAATTCCAGTGCCAGAAGTCGTTGAGGGCCATGAAGACGCGGATTGGAGATTATGGGTGTCGGCAGTGGTGGCACAAAGCCAAGCGGGGCTTGAGGCGCAAGTCAGCGAAGGGTGCGCGCCAGCCAAAGGGCGGCATCGCCCCGCCTCCATTGCGGATTATGTTCGGCTGGACTGGTACCGGGACCATTGATTCAGCGCATCGAATGCGCAAAAAACCCCCTTTTCATAAGGGGGGCAAGCAAGTCAAGGGGATTTGAAAGACGTAGACTACGTGGCTTTCATAAATTGCCATCAATAGGTACCCCCGTGAATACTTTGCCAGACATCGAGTTTTCAGAAGAGCTGATACGCCGTTTTGACAAACTGGGTCCCCGTTACACCTCTTACCCAACGGCCGACCGTTTTAACGTGGAGTTCAGTGAGGCGACTTACCATTCCTACTTGGAGCAGCGCGCCGCAGATTCCCGCGCTAATCCACCGCTGTCGATTTACATCCATGTTCCGTTTTGTGAGTCGCTGTGCTACTTTTGCGCTTGCAACAAGATCATCACCAAAGACCATGGTCGTACGACCGAGTACCTGCGCTATCTTGCCAAGGAAATGGCACTGGTCGCTGCGCGCATTGGTCCTGACCGGCGCACCGCGCAGCTGCATTTCGGTGGCGGCACGCCCACGTTTTTGAGTCCTGCGGAACTGCGGGAGTTGATGACCATGATTCGCAGCCATTTTGAGCTGCTGCCTGACGCGGAACTAGGGATTGAGATCGACCCCCGCACGGTGAGCGACGACACGATGGCGATGCTGGCCGAGTTAGGCTTCAATCGAACCAGTTTTGGCGTACAGGATTTCGATGCAGCGGTGCAACAAGCCGTGAACCGGATTCAACCGTTTGAGATGGTTGAAAAGGCGGTCACGGCCAGCCGTAAAGCGGGTTTTGAGTCGATCAACGCCGACCTGATTTATGGCCTCCCCAAGCAATCCCTGGAGAGCTTCAATAAGACGCTGGACAGGGTGATTGAGTTGTCGCCAGAGCGCATTGCCTTGTACAACTACGCCCATCTGCCCAACCGCTTCAAGGCGCAACGCCAGATCATTGAATCCGATCTGCCGTCTGCCGAAGAGCGCCTGCAAATCTTTTTGATGTCGGTGCGCCGCTTGCTGGACGCTGGCTACATTTATATTGGCCTAGACCATTTTTCCAAGCCTGATGATGAGTTGAACAAGGCGCGACTGGACAAGAGCCTGCACCGCAATTTTCAGGGCTACACCACGCGTGCGGACTGCGACTTGATTGGTTTTGGCGTCTCGGCCATTGGCAAAGTGGGTCATTCCTACAGCCAGTCGGTTCGCACCGTCAATGCCTACTACGAGCATTTGGATGCTGATCGCCTGCCCATCGAAAAAGGGTTTTCACTGAGTGCCGATGACGTATTGCGGCGCCAGGTCATCATGGAGTTGATGTGCAGTGGTCCAGTCGAATTTGCGGCCATCAACAGTGCCCACGGCATTGATTTTTGCACTTACTTTGCATCCGAGCTCACCCAGTTGCAGCAGTACGAAGAAGCAGAACTGATCAAGGTGGATGCAGAGCGCATTCAGGTCACCGCCAAGGGCCGCATGTTTGTGCGGGCGGTTGGCATGGTGTTTGATAAATACCTGGGGCAGCCATCAACTTCGAAGTTTTCGAAGTTGATTTGATTCGACTTCAAGCGCTGTTCAGTCTGCTCACCAATTCGGTGAACGCATCAATCGGCAGTGGCCGACTGAACAGGTAGCCTTGGTAGGCGTGGCAGCCATGGCTGGCCAAAAACAGGAGTTGCTCCTCGGTCTCAACACCCTCAGCGATGACCCCCAAGCCCAAGCTATGGGCTAGCCCAACAATGGTGCGTGCAATCGCGGCGTCATTGGGATCAACCATAACGTCGCGCACGAAGGATTGGTCAATTTTTAGCTGATCCAGCGGCAGGCGTTTCAGGTAGGACAGGGATGAATATCCGGTGCCAAAATCATCCAATGAGAAGCAGACCCCCCTCGCTTTTAGTGCGTTCATCTTGGCCACTACGTCTTCAATATCGTCCAGCAGCAAACTCTCGGTGAGTTCCAGTTTGAGTTTGCCTGGATCCGACGCGGTTCGCTCTAGCACAGACACAACCTGCTCCACAAAGTCACGTTGACGAAACTGGTGTGCACTGACATTGACCGCCAGAGTTAGCTGTGCAGTTTCCAACGACCCTGCCCAGACCTCTAACTGCTGGCAGGCTGTCTCCAGCACCCATAGGCCCAGCGGCAGGATCAGACCGGTTTCTTCAGCCAAGGGGATGAATTCGCCAGGCGAAACGCTGCCACGCTGGGGATGCGTCCATCGCAGCAACGCCTCCGCTCCGGTAACACGATTCAGGTGATCGACCTGCGCTTGGTAGTGCAGAGAAAACTGGTTTTGCCGCAAACCCTCGCGAAAATCGGCATCCATGGCAAATCGGGCAGCCACAACGGACTGCATTTCTGGGTCAAAGAAGCGCAATGCGTTGCGTCCCGAGGCTTTGGCTCTGTACATGGCCAAGTCGGCCTGTTTTAGCAAATCGTCCAAAGAACTCTTCTGGTCACCAAACAATGTCACGCCAATGCTGGCAGTGTTGTGGTGGTGTTGATCTTGAATGGTGTAGGGTTGATCCAGCGCTTCCAGAATTTTGATTCCAACCAGCTCCGCCTGACTGGTTGCCTCGACCTTGGTGTTTCCCAAGCCCTCCAGCATCACCACAAACTCATCACCGCCAAGGCGGGCGACCGTATCGCCCTCGCGCACGCAACGCTCAATCCGCTCTGCCACCTGTTTTAGCAACAAGTCACCTATGTGGTGGCCTCGTGTGTCGTTCAGCCCCTTGAAGTTGTCAAGATCGATAAAGAAAAGCGACCCATGGCGCTTTGTACGTGCGCTGACAATCAAGGCTTGTTGCAGTCGGTCTATCAATAACCTACGGTTGGGAAGGTTGGTCAATGGGTCTGAAAAAGCCAGAAGCTGAATGCGTTCATCATTCTGCTTTTGCTTCGCAATATCAGAAAACGTGGCGACGTAATTGGTCAACCGGCCGTGCTGATCGCAGACCGCAGTGATGGAACTCCACTCCGGGAATATTTCGCCGCTTTTGCGTCGATTCCACACCTCCCCCTGCCAGCGTCCATTGCGTGCGATGCACTCCCACATCGCCCGGTAGAAATCCTTGTCATGGCGTCCCGATTGGAGCATGCGCGGATTCTTGCCGAAGACTTCTGCCTGCCCATAGCCGGTAATTTCTGTGAAAGCCCGATTCACTGCAATGATGGATCCATCGGGCTTCGCGATGATCACGCCCTCTGCACTGTTGTCAAAAACGGTTGCAGCTTGGCGCAGGTTGTCCTCCATCCGTTTGCGCTCACTGATGTCGAGCATGACTCCCACCATACCCGCGACCGTGCCGTCGGGCGAAGTAAACGTTGCTTTGTGGACCATAACATCGCGCAATTCGCCATCGGCAAAGCGAACCGGACTTTCGTAGATTTGTGATCCGGGTTGGGCTAGCAAAGCGCGGTCTGCGGCGATGTATTTATCGGCCAGCGTTGAAGGGGCGATGTCATGGGGCATCCTCCCGATGATCTCACTGGCCTTTAGTCCAATAAAGGTCGCAAAGGCGCTGTTGCACCCCAAATAGCGCGAATGGGCGTCTTTGTAGTAGACCGGACTGGGAATCGCCTCAATCAGTTGATGTTGAAAGTGCAGTTGTTGCGATAGTTCAGCAGTTCGTTTTGCGACGCGATCCTCCATGTTGAGGTACGCTTCTTGCAGCATTTGTTGGTCGCGGCGTCTCTCCGTAATGTCTTGCAGGGTTTCAATGGCACCCACTACCTCACCATTGGCGTTGCGCAGCGGTGCTGCAGTGAAAAATAGCCACCTGCCGTGATTGCCCATTTGAGGGAAGAACCGTTCTGCTTCAAATGCACCAGCAATGAGAGTCGATTTTTTGAAATTTTGGTATTGTTCTGGAGTTCCCTCATCCATTAATCCGGAGATCACCAAATCTGCCAGAGTGGTCCGTCGTTCAGGATAAAACGCCCTCCAGTAGTTGGGCTGGCCCACCATTTGCTGGGCACTGTGTCCAGTTAAATTGGTGCAGGCCTGATTCCAGTGGGTCACCCGGTGTTCGGTATCAATCACAAAGGTGGGAATGGAGCTGCCATCCACGATTTGGGACAGGTGCTGCTCACTGTCCCGAATAGCCTGCTCGGCAATCCGCAGCTCGGTGATGTTGCTGCCAATGCCACGGTATCCGACAAATGCCCCCCCGACATCGAACACTGGAATGCCGCTGATATAGAAGTGCTGGGTAGCGCCGTCGGAGCCCGGTATCTGGTATTCGAAACGGTGGAACGGCTCATGCCGGTGATGCGTTTCAATGTGTTGTGCCATCTGTTCTTCGCTCACCCCATGGATGGGCATCTCCCAACGCCGTTTCCCAATAAAGTCACTCTGCCGGCGCCGCAATTTCTCGGTAGAGTGACCGAAAAACCCGGTGAATCGAAACTCTGCGTCCT
>CAJASG010000676.1 GCA_903944555.1 uncultured beta proteobacterium | reverse complement strand
TCGCGTGTTGGGCGGGGCTCCATGTTTGCAGTTGAATTGCCGATCGGGCGGATCAACCTACCCGCCGAAGCCCAGGCGCTGCAAACCCATGTCCGACCCCTGCGCATCGGATTGGTGGAGGACAACCCCGATGTGCGCCAGGCGCTGGTGCTGGCCCTGGAAAATTTCGGCCACCAGGTTGTGTCCGCGGCCAACGGCAGCGCACTGCTAAAACACCTGGGGGACCAGGCGCCCGATATTGTGATCTCGGACTACCGACTTGGCGCAGGCGAGACCGGCTTCCATGTGATCGAGAGGGTGCGCACCAGTTTTACGGCTGATTTACCCGCCATCATCATCACCGGCGATACCGACCCGGCCGTGATCCGCAGCATGACCGACCGCGGAATTGCGCTGCACTTCAAGCCGCTACACCTTGAGAGCTTGATGGCATTCATCACCCAAGCCACGGAGCGCAGAACCCGATGACACTTCGCGTCTTGCTGGCCGACGACCACGCGCTGTTTCGAGAAGCGCTGCGCATGGTGCTGGAGTTGACGCCCGATATTGAAGTTGTGGCGGAAGTGGAAAATGGCCTTCAGGTACTGGAGCGGGTGGCAGACAGCCAACCCGATGTGGTGTGTATGGACCTGAACATGCCAGGCTTGAATGGGGTGGATGCAACCCGTCAACTGCAACGCGCTTACCCCGCAGTGAAGGTGATTGGTTTATCCGCCCATGCGGACCTGTCCCGGGTGGCAGCCATATGCCAGGCGGGGGCCATGGGCTATGTGGTGAAAGGGCGGGCCGGAGCCGAACTGCCCGACGCGATCCGCCAAGTGGCACAAAACCAGAACTATTTCAGCGCCGAACTCAGGATCAACAACGTGGCGGAACTGGCTTCAGTCATCGCCCCGCAACTGCCTTAGCTTGATGAACGCAAGCCCGGCCATGACGGCATCGTTCAGGGCATCATGGGCTTCACGCAGGGGCAAGCCCAGATCGCTCATCAGGGTGGCAAACCGCAGATCGATGTTTACATTGCCTTGCTGTTCATAGGCTTGGAGCTTGCGGAATTTGTAGTCGTAATACAGTCCTGAGACCTCAATTTTGGGCTGCGGCAGGCCCTGCCCCAGGATGGGCCAGATGGCCCGATTCAGCATGGCCACGTCAAACTCCAGGTAGTAGCCCACCAGCGGCCGGCTACCAATGAAATGCAACAGCTGCTTCATGGCCTCCTCAATGGGAAGGCCCTGCGCCACATCCTGCTGCCGCAGTCGGTGAATGCGTACGCTTTCGGCGGACACTCCCCGGTCTGGCCGCACAAGGAGTTCCAGGCGCTCGCTGGTCATGATGCGGTTGCCCACGATGCGTACCGCGCCAATCGAAATGATCTCGTCGCTGCGCACATTCAAGCCGGTGGTCTCACAATCCAGAGAAACCCATTCGTTCTCCGGTGGCGGCTCGAACATGAAGCGGTAAGACGGGTCGCCCAAGTGGTAAATCAGCCATTCGCGCTTGAGGGCATGCCAATAGCGCATTGGCGAAAGGATTTGGCTCATCGGGCTAGCCCATCGCATCCAGGTGAAAGCGCAGACGCAGCAGCATCTTGAAACGCTTAACCACGCCCAAGGTGTCCTTGAGCAAGTCGCGGTCCAGACTGCTCAGCTTGGAGACATCAATGGCGCCGGTCACGCACTTGGCGGTATCGAGCTCAGTTAGCCCGGCCTTGAGCTTGAGGCCCATAAAGAAGTGCAGGCTATCGGTCAAATCAGCCCCCATACCGGCACTCAGCTTGCCATCCGCCACCAATGCGGCAATGCGACCGGCGGTGCTGGTTTCCGTGATCCGATTGGCCAGCGCCAAGCTGCGCACGCCGTGCACCAGCGGGAAAATGCCTTCTTTTTTGATGTTGAGCCTCTGCTCCGACTCGCCCAGGCCCAGCAAACGATTCCACCAGCCGGTGGTGTTGCCAAATGCATCGATTGCCGAGGCAAACCGGGCCAGCATGGCATCGCTGTCGGTGGCCAACTTCATCAGCCCGCGCTGCACGTCTTGAAGCAGGCGCTCATCGCCACACACGGTGTGCGCATCCATGAAAATCGCCAGGTTCATCAGGCTGTCCTCGTTGGGCAGCATGAGCCACTGGCGCGTCATCTGGCCGAACTCGCTGGCGTGTTTGCGCCACTGCGGGTTGCTCACCATGATGTTGCCCGGACATTGCGGATAGCCGAACTCCTTGAGCGCATCGGAAAAACGCAGGCACAACACATCCAACTGCGCGGGCGGTGTGTAGCCGTCGCGCAAGATCAAACCATTGTCCTGATCGGTCTTGAGCAACTGCTCTCCCCGGCCCTCGCTGCCCATGACAAACAGGCAACTGTTTGCCACCAACTCTTCCGGGGCGATGAGCTGCCAGGCCCGCTCGAACAAACGCGCATTGAGTTGCTGGACCAGCTTGGCAATCAGGTTCACCCGCGAGCCGCTGCGGTAGAGCGTGGCGATCATGCGAGTGATCTGGGCGGCGGCCTGGCTCAGGCCCTCCAGGTCTTTGGCGTCTTCAATTTTCTCGGTAATCATGTGCGACTGATTGGACAGAAAACTGAACAAATCCAGCGCCTCCAGAATGCCGATGATCTCTCCCTCGTTCACCACCACGACACGGTGCACCCGGTGGCGCAACATCACGGCCATGGCGTCACCCAGCTGGTCTGAGTGCTTCACTTCAATCAGTGAAAAATTGGCCAACTCTCCCACCGCCAACTGATTCAGCGCACGGCCATCCAAAATGGCGCGCTGCACGGTCGTTGCGGTAAAAATGCCCAGGCGCGGCGGCTGCGCCCGGTTGTCCCGCACCAGCACACTGGAGCTTCGGCTGTCCTGCAGCAGTTGAACCACCGACAAAATATCCGTGTCGTACTCCACAAAGTGGGCAGGCCGCAAAAATGCCTCATCCACCCGCGACATGGTGAGCGATTGCAACTCATGCTGGCTCTTGCGCTCAGACAGCGCGCTGAGTTTGTTGCTGAGATCGGAGAAAAGCAGTGCCCCAAATGTCACATTGGCGGCGATCAGGTCACTCACCGCTTGCTTGGCCAATTGGTAAGCCACCACCTCTTCGGCCGCCACAAAGCGGCTACTCACCTTGCCTGCGACCAACCCTCGGCCGTCAAAGCAGTCTTCAGGGCCGTAGGTGGTGATGACTTCGGCGCCCTCCAACTGGGTCACATAGCCTTTGATGATGACAAACAAGTGGGTAGGCGCAATGCCCACATCGAGAATGGTTTCCCCTTCCGGGAAATAGACCACATCCACACTATTGCGCACGAGCCGCTGCTCGTCCTGGTTCAGACAATCAAACGGCGAGGCTGAAAAATTGAAAGCATTTGGCATAGGTCATAGGATTCAACGCCTTATGCCTTGCGCCACGCTTGCAGCAGCGTCCCATGCACCCCCCTCAAACCAGGGGTCTCCTGCCAAATAGGCACGCAGCATGGGCAGGGCATCCAGCCCCCAGAACAACTTGCCATCCACCACCAGGGTCGGGACGCCAAACACCCCCAGCGCGAGCGCCTCATCGGTGTGGGCTTTAAGCCGGGTTTTGACCTCGTCACTGTTGGCGTCGCGGGCAAAGCCCAACTGCTCGGTCAACGCTTGCAGGCGTTGCGCATCTGCGGCCTCAGCCCCGCCCCGCCAGACATGCCGGAACAGGGTTTCGCACACATAGCGGTTGGGCTCACCCCGTGCGTCACTCGCCACGGCCAGGCGCAGCAGCGCCAGTGGATTGAACGGGTGGCTTGCGGGTAGCTGCAGCTCCACACCCTCTGTGTGGGCCAGCCATTGCACCTGGCGGTAGGTCCAGTCGCGTTTGGACGGCATTTCGGCAGGGCCGAGTTGGCCATGGTGCTTGAGCAGGGCCGCAAACAGAATGGGCTTGTAGGTCACGCTGTAGCTGTGGCCCATCAAGGCAAGCGGCAGCTTCTCGAACGCCAGATAGGCATAGGGCGAGATGAAATCCAGGTAAAACGTGATGTGCTTCATGCCAACTCCGGCGTAAATCGCTGCTCTATGCTCTCCCAAATCACCTTCTTATCGGCATCGCTGGCAGCACTCCATTGGCGAATCTCGTCAATGGTGCGGTAGCAGCCTTCGCACAGCCAGGTCTGCTGGTTCATGCGGCACACCGAGATGCAAGGTGAAGGCACATTTAGGGCTGTAGCCCCCGCCAGTTGTGCGCGAGCAGCTATCAATTCAAGAGCATTGTCAGGTTTCTCCCAGACCGGGTCCACCGCCACATCGGCGACTGGGGCGCCTGACAGTTCTGCCAGGTCCTGCGGGCGCAGCTTGAACACGCCGTGCGGATGGCCCGCTGCGGCCCAGATCTCGTCAAAACGGAACAGCTCCTGGTCGATCAAGGTGACGCAAGGCGTGGCGTGCGCAATCGGCGACACGCCGCCAATGGAAAACCCGGTCTTGGCTTTGACAAACGCGGCATCGGCACGCGCCAAGGGGCCGACCAAGGCGGCGACCTTTTTTTCATCCACGCGCTGGTCGCCAGCGGTCACCACCAGCACGGCGGCATCGTCTGTGGTGCGCCTGAAAATAATGCTCTTGGCGATCTGCCCCACGGCAATGCCCAGGGCGTCGGCCGCCTGCTGCGCGGTGCGGGCAGCCCCATCCAGCATCACCGGCGCATGGGGATGGCCTTTGGCCAGCAAGACCTCGGCGACGCGACGCATACCATCGGGCAGTGGTTTCAATTCAGCACCGCACATTCAGACAGCCCTCTTGTTGAGCAAGGCCGTGGCGGCGCGGGAATTGGGCTTGCGCTCCAAAAAATCACTGATGAACTTGCCGGCGTCGATAAGCTTGTCCAGGTCAACGCCGGTGTCGATGCCCATGCCGTGCAGCAGGTAGACCACGTCTTCTGTCGCCACATTGCCAGTCGCGCCCTTGGCATAGGGGCAGCCGCCTAAGCCCGCCACCGAGGTGTCGAACTGCCAGACGCCCATTTGCAGGCTGATCAAGGTGTTGGCCAGCGCTTGGCCGTAGGTGTCGTGAAAGTGGCCAGAAATATCGTTGATGTTGAAATGCTGGAGCGTCGCCTCGATGGCGCGCTGCACCTTCAGCGGAGTGCCCACCCCGATGGTGTCGGCCACGCCCACATGCTGCACGCCAATCCCCGCCATGAGGCCGGCCAGATACGCAACCCGCTCCGGGGCAATCTCGCCCTCGTACGGGCAGCCCACGGTGCACGACATAGCGCCGCGTACATAAATGCCAGCCGCGCGTGCCGCCTGCACCACCGGCGCAAAACGCTCAATGCTCTCGGCAATCGAGCAGTTGATGTTCTTCTGGCTAAAAGCCTCACTGGCCGAGGCAAACACCACGATCTCATCGGGGTTGGATTTGAGTGCGGCCTCAAAGCCCTGCAAATTGGGCGTCAGCACCGAATAACGTACGCCGGGCTTGCGGGCGATGGCAGCCATCACCTCGGCGTTGTCCGCCATCTGCGGCACCCACTTGGGGCTGACAAAACTGGTGACTTCAATCTCGGTCAAGCCGGCATCTTGCAGGCGGTGCACCAGTTCGACCTTGATGGCGGCGGGCACCGGTTGCTTCTCGTTTTGCAGGCCGTCACGGGGGCCGACTTCGACCAGTTTGACGCGGGAAGGCAATGCCATGGTGTTCTCTCTTCGGGAAGGGGGTAAAAATCAGTGCGAAGCCTAGTATCCCCGGGATGGATCAACCTTGCCCGCCACGGGCTGGCCGAGCTCTAGCGCCGCAATCTTCTCCGCGATCTGGGCAATGCTCTCACTGCGCAATGTGCGGGCGGAGGTGTGGGGCGTAACGGTGATTTTGGGGTGGGTCCAGAACGGATGCTCCGGCGGCAGTGGCTCGGTGCGAAACACGTCCAGCGTGGCACCGGCCAGGTGGCCGCTGTCCAGCAGCGCCAGCAGGTCCTCATCCACCAGATGTGCGCCCCGCGCCACGTTGATCACGTAGCCACCGGGGCTTAACTGCGACAGGTTTGCCAGGTTGAGCAAGTCACGGGTATCGGGCGTCAAGGGCAGCAGGCATACCAGCACCCGGCTGGCGGCCAAAAAATCAGGCAGTTGCGCCATGCCTGCAAAACACTGCACGCCGGGCACGACCTTGGGTGACCGGCTCCAGCCATTCACCGCAAACTCAAACTGTGCCACCGCCCGCGCAACGCGCTCGCCCAGCACGCCCAGCCCCAAAATGCCGACCGGAAAATCGGCACGGGACAGTGGCTTGCGAAACGACCACTTGCCCGCACGGGTGTCCGCCTCATACGCATCGAACTCGCGAAAGTGGCGAATCAGCGCATGACACACGTACTCCGCCATTTGCACCGACATGCCAGCATCGTCGAGCCGAACCACCGGCACCCCCGCAGGCAGACGCAACTGCATCAGCGCGTCAACCCCAGCCCCGGTGTTGAAAATGGCTTTCAGCTGCGGCTGCTCGTCCAGCAATTGCTGGGACGGCTTCCACACCACAGCGTAGTCGGCAGGTGCGGCACCGGGCACCCACAGGGACACCTCGGCGCCCGGCAGCGCGGCGCGCAAGCCGGGAAGCCACTTGTCGGCATCCTGGTCGGCGCTGAAATAGACAACACGCATGGCAGTTCGCCTCTTGATGGATACCGCGACAACCTAAGCGGCGACTGGCGCGGCCACTTCCATGCGCAGCAGCTCAGCGCCGTCCGTCACCTGGTCGCCGGGCGCAAACAGCAGCTCGGCCACCGTGCCGTCGGCCGGGGCGGCAATGGTGTGCTCCATCTTCATGGCGTCCATTACCGCCAGCGCCTGGCCTTTCTTGACCTTGTCGCCCGCCTTCACCGCAAACGACACGACCTTGCCGGGCATCGGTGCGGTCAGGCGGCCGACTTCGCCGTGCGTGTCACCGGCGTGCGCCAGCGCGTCGATTGCTATCACTTGTGTAGCGCCTTGCGCAGTGAATACATGGGCTACCTCGCCTTTTTTGTACAAATTGACGATGGCGTGCTGCGCACCCAGGCGCACATCCAGGGCGCCATTGGGGGAGCTCACGTAGCGCAACTGGGCCGTGACGCCGTCCACCTGCAACTCCCGTGTCAATTCGCTGGCTCCGTGCAAGGTCGTCAGCACAACAGTGTGCGGCGCGCCCTGAAACTCCACGGCAAAGGGACGCAAGGAGGGGCCGTGCGACTTCCAGCCATCGCGCTGCGCCCAAGGGTCGTTCCAGCCATGGGCATCAGGTTTTGCCGCTGCCGTTCTTTCGGTGGTCAAGGTGTGGGCCACCAGTGCAGCGGCGGCCATGGGCAGACCCACTTTTTCCTGGTTGAACAAGGCGGCTGATTCGCGCGGGATCAGCCCGGTGTCCAGATCGGCGGTGGCAAACGAGGTGCTGGTCACCACATGGCGCAGGAACTGCACATTGGTCGCCAGCCCCACGATGTGGGTTTGCGCCAGCGCCGCATCCATGCGGGCCAAGGCCTCTGCACGGGTCGCGCCATGCACGATGAGCTTGGCCACCATGGAGTCGTAAAACGGGCTGATGGTGTCGCCTTCGCGCACACCGGAGTCCACCCGCACGCCGTGCGGTGCCCGCTCAAAGGTGACGTGGGACGGCAGGCCATACACATTCAGGGTGCCGGTGGCGGGCAGGAAGTTGTTGTCGGGGTTCTCTGCACAAATACGCGCCTCGATGGCGTGGCCCTGAATCTGCAATTGGTCTTGGCGCAGCGGCAGCGGCTCGCCCGAGGCTACGCGCAGTTGCCACTCCACCAGGTCCAGCCCGGTGATGGCTTCCGTCACCGGATGCTCCACCTGCAGGCGGGTGTTCATCTCC
>CAJASG010000675.1 GCA_903944555.1 uncultured beta proteobacterium | reverse complement strand
GCCGCTGCTGCTGTTGCAGCTTGCTCGTGGTGATAACGTGAGCTTCTCATTTTCTGCCGCGCTTCTTCGTCTCCTCATCGAGGCGCTTGTCAGACAACCCCAGGGTCACCTGCATTGCGCGCGCATCCGTGAGAAACATTGCGCGCCCATCCCTTCCTCCGCCCGAAAGAAGATCAGCTGCCCAATACTTTGGGACAGCGCGCAGCCTACCGATGCCAAGGTGAACACCGCCAACCCCCACAGGACCACAGGCCTGCGCCCCGTACTGTCAGAAATGGCGCCATGGAACAAGCTCATGAAGGCAAACCCAAACAAATAGGCCGACAGCGTTTGCTGCATTTGCACGGCCGACGCATTGAGCGACTGCGCCATTCCGCCAAACGCAGGCAGGTAGGTATCAATCGAGAACGGCCCCAGCATGCCCAACAGAGCCAGCAAAATGGAAAAGGCCCACTGCGGGGCACGCCACAGATTTTTAGCGTCGGGGTTCATCAGGTTATCGCAGTGAAGATCATGGCCTATTGGAACACGGGGTAAGATGCCGCCCCTGTCCCGGTGGTATTTCCTGTCCGGGCAAGCTCTTGGATTTATGCAAAACGATAAGCCGGTTGACATTGTGTATTTGTGGGTCAGCGGAGACGACCCCAACTGGCGAACCAAACGTGCCGAAGCCGAAAGAAAGCTGTGTGGCCACAAGCGCGGCGCAATGGCGGTGTATGGCAATGTGGAAGGCCGTTTTCGGGATAACGATGAGTTGCGCTACAGCCTGCGTGCGTTGGAACGCTTTTTTCCGCAGCACGGCCATATTTACCTGGTGACCGATGATCAAACGCCAGAGTGGCTGGAGGCCTCAGACCAGATTACCGTGGTGGACCACCGCGACCTGATCCCGGCACAGGCCTTACCTACTTTTGATTCGGGCAATATTGAGTCTTACATCCACCGCATCCCGAATTTGTCGGAGCGATTTTTCTACTTCAACGACGACGTTTTTTTTGGTGCCCCCGTGGATTTGTCACATTGGTTTTGGCCGGGCGGCATTTATGTCGGTTGGTCAGACGAACCCCTGGTGACGGATGAGCCGATGCGCGAAGATGCTACGGCCCTGGAAAACGCCTGCAGGTTGTCACACCAATGGCTGAATCAGCAGGCCGACTTCAAGCCGGTAGCCACCTACGAGCCGACGTTTCGTACATTTGCACATTCGCCCCGCCCCATGCGCAGGTCAGCGCTGCTCGCACTGGAAGACCTGGCCCCCGACCTGTTAACCCGCGTGCGCTCCACCACATTTCGCACCTGGGACAAACCCACTATCGTGTCCGACTTTGTGATGCGCTGGGCTCTGGCCTGCGGAACTGCAAAAATACGGGATTTCAGCCATGTGCATGTCTCCACCGGGGATACCAACGAGAAGGCGGAGCTTGACACCCTGCAGGACTCAGTGGGGTCGGTTGACTTCTTTTGCATTAACGACACCACTGACAACGCGCACGCCAACGACCCCCGACTGGTCCAGGTTCGGCAAACGCTACAAAACATGTTTAACCAGTCCTCGTATTTTGAGCGGAAGACACCAGTAAGATGCTGAGGCACACTTAATTCATCCTCTACAGAGAACGCGCCATGAAAATACTGCACTTGATTTCTGCGCTGGTTATGGGTCTTGGTTTAGCCGCTTGCGGCCAGTCCAGTGGCCCCAGCGTAAGCACCACGGGCCAGGCACCGGCTGCACCGGCCCCCGTGGCTGCGAAGAAGGAAATTGGACTGGTCATGAAAACTCTGACCAACCCATTTTTCATAGAAATGGAAAAAGGTGCCAGGCGTGCGGAACAAGAACTCGGACTCAGCCTCAAGGTCAAAACAGCTGCGCAAGAAACCTCCATAGAGCAACAAATCCAACTGGTGGAAGATCTCATTGCAGCCAAGGTAGACGCCATCGTCATTGCCCCCGGGGATTCGCAGCGCCTGGTGCCCACCTTGAAAAAGGCCGCCGATGCGGGCATCAAAATTATCAACATCGACAACCGCCTTGACCCTGAAACCGTCAAACTGGCTGGCTTGGCCCCCATACCATTTATCAGCGTGGACAACCATGCGGGCGGTTACAAGGCGGGCAAGTTTCTCGCCGAGGGTGTTACCACACCGACTGAGGCCGCCATATTGGAAGGCATTCGCAGTGCGGACAACGGGCGCCAACGCGTGGAGGGTGCACGAAAGGGATTGCTTGAAAGCAAGCTGATCAAGGTGGTGGCCTCTGACACTGCCAACTGGAATATTGATGAAGCCTACAAAGTCACCAAGACCATTTTCCAAAAGCACCCCAATATCAAGCTGCTATTTGCCGCCAACGACATGATGGCCATTGGCGCAGCCAAGTACCTGCAGGAAAGCGGAAAAGCCGACGTTAAGGTCGCCGGCTACGACGCACTGAGTGAGGCTGCGGCTGAGATCAAAGCGGGCCGAATGGGCGCCACGATTGACCAACAAGCAGCAGAGCAAGGCTACCAGGGTGTCGCCTTGGCGCTCAAGCTGATCCTGGGTACCAGCGTGCCAGACAACACCACTATTGAGACGCGTTTAGTGACTGCAGCAACCCTGAAGTAGCCATGAATTTGCGTGTCAACATCACGGCCAAGATGTTGGGCTACCTTTTGGCGGCCAGTATCGTTCCGCTCTTACTGCTGGGGCTGACTGCGTTCCAGATTTCCAAGAAGGTGGTGATCGAGCAGGCCGAAGATGAAAATGCGCGGCTGCTCGGCAGCTTTTCGTCTTACCTGAACCTGTACAACGACCAGGTTGAAGACATGGCTGCCACATTGCAGGCAACGAGGCCATTGGACTGGCAATACGCAACGCAGACGAGCGGGCGGCCAGCGCATTTGGAAATCTGGAGATGCGTGCACAGATGGGGCGCATTCTCAACAGCTACGTGCGCGTTAAAGGCCTGGTCGCCATTGATATTTTTTCGCAAGGCGGTGAGCATTTCCATGTGGGGGAAACACTCAGCGTATCCGAGGTAAGTCAAACCCAGGTGCGTAAACTGATGGATGAAGCGCTAAGCGCGCGATCACCCAACCTTTGGCGCGGCATCGACGACAACCTGAACACTGGTTCACAGCAAAAAAAGGTGAGCAGCATCGTGCGGGCCATCCAGCATTTCTCGCCCGCCACCGGAAAATCAGATACGGTGGGCTTGCTGGTCATCAACCTCAACGACGAGATCATGCGCACCTTCCTGAAGGGCGTTCCGCTCACCAATGGCATGCAATTGATGCGGCTCGATCGCAATGGCAACATCGCCTTGCACTCAGATTCCCAGCGATTTGGTCAGCCGTTGACCCCGGCACTGCTGAACCTGGTACGCGCGGAGCCCGCCGTGCAGCAATTCACCCTGGATGGGGAAGAGGTGCTGATGAACGTCACCCCGGCAGATAGCCAGCAACGAAGGCTTGTCGTTGTCACTCCACGCCAATTACTGACCAAAAAGGTCAACCAACTGGCCCTGCTTACCTTCGTGCTGGTCGTTTTGGGTTTGCTGGGACTTTTGGTGATTACCTGGCGCTTTGCGGCGACGGTGGTAGCCCCTATCCGGTCGGTTTCTGGCGGCTTTCGCAAGCTTGCAAAATACCCGGACTCCCAGCATGCACCTTTGCCAGCAGGGGCGGCGCAAGACGAAATCGGGCAATTGGTGCAGGGTTTTAACGACCACCTGGCGACACTGCAAGCACAGCGTGCTGCGGCTGCAAGCCTGCTTCGTTCAGAAGCCGAACGACGCGAAACCGAGACCATGTTGACCTCTGCCATAGAAGCCATTGACGAGGCTTTTGCGGTTTACGATGTGAACGACTGCCTGCTGTTTTGTAACGAGAAGTACCGAAATTTGTACACGGACGCCACAGACATCGTTGTACCTGGCAAGACGTATGAAGCCATCCTTCGTGCCGTCGCTCAACGTGGTCAATATAAGGGTCCACAAAACCGATTCGACGACTGGGTCGCTCGTCGCGTGACAAAACATCAAAGCGGCAACACGGAAATTGAAGAGAAACTCAGTGACGGGCGCTGGATGCGCATTGTGGAGCGGAAAACGGCGCTCGGGCAAATCGTTGGATTCCGGGTTGACATCACCGCACTCAAGCAGGCACAAGAGGCAGCCATGGCAGCCAGCCAAGCGAAATCCGGCTTCCTTGCCACCATGAGTCATGAGATTCGTACTCCCATGAATGGCATTTTGGGCATGCTGTCCTTACTGGAGCATACCGAGCTCACCCACCAGCAACTGGACTACGCGAACAAAGCCCAGACCGCGACAAAAGCACTGCTGGGCATCATTAACGACATTCTTGATTTCTCCAAAATTGAATCCGGCAAGATGGACCTGGACCACAGTAGCTTCTCGCTGAGCACGGTGATGCATGACCTGGATGTAATTGTGTCTGCCAACTTGGTCGCCAAGCAAGTCCATTTGCGCTTTGATTTGGATGTCAAAGTGCCCACGGTTTTAGTGGGAGACCCACTTCGGCTGCGTCAAATTTTGATTAACCTTGCCGGCAACGCCATCAAGTTCACGGAACACGGAGAGGT
>CAJASG010000674.1 GCA_903944555.1 uncultured beta proteobacterium | reverse complement strand
CATCCGACTGGGCCAAGCCGCTACCACCTTGTCGGGCGGCGAGGCGCAGCGGGTGAAGCTGGCGCTGGAGCTCAGCAAACGCGACACTGGCCGCACGCTGTACATATTGGATGAGCCCACCACCGGTCTGCACTTTGCCGACATTGCACTGCTACTGCGCGTGCTGCACCAGTTGCGCGATGCAGGCAACACCATTGTGGTGATCGAGCACAACCTGGACGTCATCAAAACCGCCGATTGGCTCATCGACATGGGGCCCGAAGGCGGCGCCGGTGGCGGCACTGTGGTGGGCGTCGGCACGCCGGAGGACATTGCCGCTACCCCGGAGAGTCATACCGGCAAGTATTTGGCACGGCTTTTATAAGCAAATAGTAGCCAGAACGCCCGTGGAACGTGCGCAACCAGCTCCTGAATTGATAGCGAATCGCACGAGATATTGCCGCCAGCGGCGAAAGCTAGAGGAGGTTCTTGTCGAAGAAGTCGGTAATTTCGACCGCGAGCTGCTTCAGGAACGCATCGCGATCGAAACCCGGCGGGTTCGCCGCGATGTCGCCGTCATGGCTGGGGATGGACATGCTGGGCGAATCCATGAAGGCGAAGTGCCAGGCGTTCGGCACCCGCTGCAGGTTCGGAGCGGACAGATTGCTGGCGACCCACTCAGCATGAAAGCGCGGCACCAGGAAACGATCCAGCTCGGCCACGTAGATCATGGTCGCCGCGCGAACCGCAGCGAGCGAGTCGGCCGTGAGCAGCACACCGGTCGGGGCCATCGCGACGATGGCCCGTACGCGCGCGTCCTTGAGCGCGGGCGTGGCCGCTGGTAGCAGCGGTGCAGCTTCCCCTGAGCGACCCAGGCTGCAGAAGATCGGGTCTTCGGATGCTTCGGCCTGGCAGTGCGTCCTCATCCGGGACAAGTCTGGCCTGGCTCCCGCCAACGCGAGCACCGTGTAGCCTCCGGCCGAGTGGCCAAGCGCACCCACGCGAGGCCCCTGGCTGTCGCTCGCAATGCGGGCCTTCCATGCGGGATCGGCCAGGATGGCGTCGATAGCCCGCGAAGCTTGCCGCGGCCGCTCGTCGAAGTAGCGCTCAGGACCCTTCTCAATCAGAGACCGATCCTGCCAGTTGTCGCCGGGATGGCGCAGTGCGGCGACCAGATAGCCGTTGCGGGCCAGGGCTTGCGCAAGTACGCTGTGCCCGGTCTCGGTGCTGCTGATGCCGTGACTGAGCAGGATCAGCGCCTTGACCTTGTCAACGGGTTTGCCGCCGATGGCCACATTGAGCGCGAACGGCCCCATGGCGATGGCGCGCGGCGCAGCCATCGTCGGGTAGTACAGAGCGACCGTCGTCGTGGGCGCATCCGGCGTCACACCAGCCGTCTGGATCTGCATCCAACCGGCATCAAAGGCTTGCACGTGTGCTGCGATGAATAGGGTGGCCAGCGTGGCCAGGGTGCGCCGAAGAAGGGAGGTCATGTGGTGTTGCCGATCATGGTGGAGTGTCAGACACGCAGTTTAGGCAAGGCATCCCGTTTGGAGACCCTACCAAAGTATGGTTTTATGATGCAGCCAAAATGCGGCGCGCAGTTACAGCAATTTCAGTTGCACTGCGCGTGCAACCGCCTCGGTGCGTCGTTGGACGTCCAGCTTGGAAAAGATGTTCTGGTTGTGCCATTTCACCGTGCTCAGTGACACAAATAGCAACTCACCAATGTTTTGATTGGAATGGCCTTGCTGAATCAGGCGAAGAATTTCCAACTCCCGATGGCTGAAGTCGCCCAGCGGCAAGTGGGACGATGTGGCTGCAGCCGGTACCGCGGCACGTTGTTCTTGCGTCGCCTGCACGCCGAACGCGTCCAGTAGCTGTGAAACATAGGCTGCTATGCCCGTTTCATGCTGCAACTGGCTTAACAATGCTTGCATGGGCGCGCCCTCATCCACAAAGAGCCGGATAGACCCTTGCGCTTGCGCTTTGGTCACGCACTCGCGCAGCAGCGGCAAGGCCTTGTCAACTTGGCCGATGGCGTTCTGGATGATGACCTGCACCACCATTGCCTTGAGCGTATCGTGCGTGCGGCCTTCTGCCTCCATGGCGCGCCGGTGGCTTTCGATAGTCCGCAGTGCATCACTTCCTTTGCCTTGTGCCAATAGGGTTCTGGCAAGGCCTATGTAAAGCTGATGGGTGCGTGCCACGTCGGCTGCATTGGCTACGTCTGCGTGGCGCAGCAGGCGCAACACCTGCAATTCGGCCGCTTCCCGCATGCGATCGGTCAATGGCCCTATTGTTATCAACCCCGTGGCGCGGGCGACCAGGGTTTCAGCCTCCAAATCCGCACCTCTGGCACCAAACAGGCGCGCACGCAGCAAATCAGCCCCTATTTCGGATTTGCTTTTTGCAAGGGCAACAAGCTCGCTACACAGCAGCGCAAGTGACTCGGCTTCGTCTAACGCGTTCCAGTCGTAAAGAATTTTGGCCAGCCCAAGATGTGCCTCGAATCCCAACACATGGGTTGGGTCGCCAATCATTTTGATGACTTCGCGGTGGGTGGCTGCCGCTGCATGGAGCTGGTAATCCGTCGTTTGAATTCCTGCCAAAGCGGTGGACGCCACTGCGGCAAACATCACATTGCCGGCCGACAAACCGGCGCCTATTACTTCAGAAAAAGCAGCACTCGCTTGGGCGCGCTCTCCGCGAAACATTTGGGCCACACCCAGAGCGCAGTGCGCGGCGGTACGGGCGGGTCGACTCTCTGGGTTCAATAACTCCAAGGCACGGCTCGCATGCGCATATATCGCTTCAGCCTCGTTCCGGTAGACCGCCAGCCAAGCCCGGAGTACAGCAATTTGGCCATAGAGGTCCGTTGCCGACGTGTCTTGCGGGTCGCTGCGCATGGCGGCTTCCGCACCCGAAAGTTTCTCTTCCAACTGGCCGGGTTGTCCCGCAAACAGCAGCGACCAGGAAAATGCCACCCATAGAAACGGATGGGTGTTCAGGGCCGAGTGCGTCAGATCTGACAGCCAATGCACGACCGGTGCGGTCACCCCCCGAAAGTACAAGGGCATACCATTGCCTTCGATCAACCGCATGGCGAGCGCCACATCATTGGCCAGTGTGGCTTGATGAAAAGCCTCCACCTCCATGCCCTGGGCCTCATACCATTGACTGGCACGGCGGTGCAGTGGGGCCGCGGATTCCTTTTGCCCTAAACGCTGACGCAACAGGTCGGAAAACAAATGGTGGTAGCGATACCACCGCCGCTCGGAGTCCAAGGGCACGATGAAGAGGCTGGCCTTGTCCAGCTGATTCAGGATTTTCTCGCCACCGTGGCTTTGCAACACCGCATCACACAAGGGGCCACACAGCCGGTCCAGCACCGAAGTACGAAGCAGAAAAGACTGAACATCGTCGGGCTGCTGGTGCAAGACTTCTTCGATCAGGTAGTCCTGCACGAAGTGATGGCTCCCCGTGAAGGATGCGATGAAGGTCTCGGGGTCCTGGTGCGTGTGCAGCGAAATCGCCGCCAATTTCAAACCTGAAATCCAGCCCTCGGTGCGGGCTTCCAGGGCTTGTATCTGGGTCTTGGAAAGGCTGACTTTGCCACCTTGCTGAAAAAAGTCAGCTGCTTCTTCCAATCCAAAACGAAGGTCCTGTTGGCGAATCTCGGCCAGTTGCCCGTTCAGGCGCAACCGCCCCAACGGCAGCTCTGGCGCCTCCCGGCTGGCGATGACCACGTGCAACTGGTCGGGCATGTGGTCGACTAAAAATGCCAGCGCAGCATTCACGCCCGTGCTTGCTGCCAAATGGTAGTCATCCAGAATCAGCACCAGCTTGCCGGAAATCTTAGAGAGCTGATTCACCAACAACGTTATTACGGTCTCTGCCGAGGCTGGCGGCGCACCCCTGAGCAATGCCGCCAAACCGGCGCCAACGGTTTGCGAAATTACTTCCAATGCGGCAACCAGATATTCGAGAAACCGGTTGGGATCGCGGTCCTCAACGTCCAGCGACAGCCAAGCGCTGGGGTAAGGGCAGTCCTGCGCCCACTGGCTAATTAAGGTGGACTTGCCAAATCCTGCGGCCGCGCACACCAGCGTCAGCTTGCGCGAGAGGCCCTCGTCCAGGCGTTGGGTCAGGCGTTGGCGGGCGATGTCATGCGCTGGCCGGGGCGGAGCAAAGAACTTGGTGGCCAGTAGGGCTGTTGACATGCGGAACCCGTCTAGGTGCGAATCAATGAAAACCATACCTTAGTACGGTTACAAAAGTGGGGGCAATTCATAAACTTCCCCCATGACAAATGCCCCCCGAATCGATTGGAAGATGCCGCTGGCACTGCTGCTGATCAGCGCAGTCCCCTTTGCGGCTGGAGTCGCTCGCTTGGCGGGCCTGGAGGGCAATCCAGTGAGCAGCACCGAGAACGCCCGATTCATTGCGGCACCCTTGCCTGTGATTGTGCACATTCTTGGCGCCAGCTTGTTTTCCTTGCTTGGGGCTTTGCAGTTTTCTTCCACGCTACGCCAACGAAGCCCCCAATGGCACAGGGTCTCGGGGCGCATCGTGGTCGCCAGCGGAATCGTCACTGCGCTGTCGGGCTTGTGGATGACGGTCATGTACCCCATCCCACCGGAATTGCAGGGCGGCGTGCTTTACACAGTGCGCACTTTCGTGATCATTGCCATGCTGTTTGCAATCTATTGGGCCGTGGCCGCCGCGGTGCGGCACGACATTGCCACGCACCGGGCCTGGATGATCCGCGCCTATGCGCTGGGCCAAGGTGCAGGCATGCAAGTGGTTGTGCTCTTGCCCTGGATGCTTGTCATTGGCACGCCCACCATGCTGCAGCGGGACGTGCTGATGAGCCTGGCGTGGCTGATCAATCTGCTTGTCGCGGAGATGGCGATCCAAAGGTGGGCACCGCGTAATTTGAATTTATCTAGAGGGACCGTATGAAAAATATTCTCATCGCTGCAGTAGCAGCCAGCATGCTGGGTGCGTGTGGATTCATGACACCCGCCAAACAATATGCAGGAGACGTGCAGGGTGTTGCT